>CALZYS010000250.1 GCA_945830345.1 uncultured Prevotella sp. | reverse complement strand
CGTCGGCATCGCTGCCAGTGAGAGTCTTGCTCTCCTTGGCCTGGAACACGATGTTTTTAACAGCTTTCACCTTTGTCGGCGAACCGCTCAGACCACACTGTTGTGGGTCGCCGTCAACATCGGCCACCGACCACTGGTTGAGAGTGAGGTAGGGACGCTCGTCGTACAATTCCTTGTATGGCATGTCTTCAGTGCGCTCCATTGGAGCTGTGGCACGCTTGTATTTCATCACGAGCTTAACGTTGCACGGACGGCAGGGGGCTGCACTTCCGTTGACGGTTACGACAACAGGCATAGGAGCCTCGACAGTCTCGGCACCACCGTCGATGAGGCGGCGGATGGTGAGCTTGCCGTCTTCCACCTTCTCGATGCTTTCGGCATAAGTCACCTGGTTGAGACCCAACTTCTGGGCAACCTGCGGACCCACCTGTGCCGTGTCGCCGTCGATGGCCTGACGACCGCCGATGACGATGTCAACATCACCAATCTTCTTGATGGCAGTGGCGAGTGCATAGGATGTAGCGAGAGTGTCAGCTCCGGCAAACAGACGGTCGGTGAGCAACCATCCGGTGTCGGCACCGCGATAGAGCCCCTGGCGGATAATCTCAGCCGCACGGGGAGGACCCATCGTCAGAATACCAACGGTGGAACCAGGATTCTGCTCCTTGAGGCGGAGAGCCTGTTCGAGAGCGTTCAAATCTTCAGGATTGAAGATGGCAGGCAGGGCTGCGCGGTTGACCGTTCCTTCAGCGGTCATGGCGTCCTTGCCCACATTTCTTGTGTCAGGAACTTGCTTTGCAAGTACTACAATTTTCAAACTCATATTTAATTATAAATAGTTATTGTTCCGATTATTACGAAAATTGATGCAAAATTACGTCTTTTTTTTCATTTGACAAAATAAAAATCGAAAATAGTGACGATTTTCATATATTTTTTGCTATCTTTGCACCGATTATGATTGATAGAGATACCATAGACAAGATAATGGAGGCGACAAACATTGTGGATGTCGTCTCGGAATTTGTGACGTTGCGCAAGGCTGGCATCAACTACAAGGGGCTGTGTCCGTTCCACGACGACAAAACCCCGTCGTTCATGGTGTCGCCCGCAAAGGGTATATGCCATTGCTTCGCTTGCGGCAAGGGAGGCAACGCCGTCAACTTCCTCATGGAGCACGAACAGATCACCTATCCCGACGCATTGCGTTGGCTCGCCAAGAAATACAATATCGAGATTCAGGAGCGCGAACTCTCTGCCGAGGAGAAGCAGCAAGCCACCGACCGCGAGAGTATGTTCATCGTCAACGAGTGGGCAAAGAATTACTTTATCGACATACTAAAAAAGAACCCCGACGGACAGGCTATCGGACTGCAATACTTCCGCAGCCGTGGCATACGCGACGACATCATAGAGAAATTCAAGCTCGGATATGCATTGCCCAAGCGCGATGCCATGTCTAAGGCGGCAGTGGCTGCGGGATATAATGCCGATTATCTCGTGAAGACAGGACTATGCTATCGCAAGGACAACGGCGACTTGGTCGATCGCTATGCCGGACGTGTGATATTCCCATGGTTTTCGGTGTCGGGTAAGGTGAACGCATTCGGAGGCCGACTGCTCGACTCGCGCACCAAGGGCGTGCAGCAGAAGTATGTCAACTCGCCCGAGTCGGACATATTCCATAAGGAGCGAGAACTCTACGGACTCTATCAGGCGAAGCGCGAGATTGCCAAGCAAGACCATGTGTATATGGTGGAGGGATATACCGACGTGATTGCCATGCACCAGTGTGGTATATGCAATGTGGTGGCAAACTCGGGTACAGCTCTCTCGGTGCATCAGATTAAGGCACTGCGCCGATTCACCCCCAACATCACCCTGCTCTACGACGGCGACGAAGCCGGTATTCATGCCGCCATGCGAGGCACCGACATGCTGCTCAGCGAGGGGATGAACGTGAAGGTGCTGCTACTGCCCGACGGTGACGACCCCGACAGTTTCTCGCGCAAACACACGGCTGAGGACTTCAGAAAATACGTGGAAGACAATCAAACCGACTTCATACGATTCAAGTCGGACGTGATGCTGCGTGGTGTCAACGACCCCATAAAGCGCTCGGAGGCCATCACGAGTATTGTGCGCAGTATATCGGTGATACCCAATCAAATCACGCGCGACACTTACGTGCACGAGTGTGCCGACCGACTGCAAATCAACGAGCAGACATTGATCAACACGATGAACTCATTCATCCGTGGAGATATCGAATCTGCCCAAAAGGAGCAGGAGCGCGAGGCCCGAATACAGGCTGTCGCCAATGCAGCAGCCCCCACAACGTCGTCAGCCCCAGTGCCCGATGCGTCAGCGTCGGGTGTTCCCACTGCCTCGCCCATTGCCCCCTCCCCAGATAACCCCATCGAACCCCTGCTCATACAGCTGATATTGCAGCATGGGGGCGATATAATATATAAAGATGTGAAGACCGCCGACGGAGAGATTATCAATCTGACGG
>CALZYS010000249.1 GCA_945830345.1 uncultured Prevotella sp. | reverse complement strand
AGAGATACCTCTCTCCGGTATCCGGAAGTAGAGCAACAATCTTCTTCCCTTTGTTCTCTGGACGCTTGGCTATCTCACTGGCGGCAAAGGCTGCTGCTCCCGAAGAGATACCAACCAACAATCCCTCCTCGCGTGCCAACTGGCGACCAGTGCGGATGGCATCGTCGTTTTCTACATCAAAAATCTCATCTACCACTTCATTGTTGTAGGTCTTGGGGATGAATCCCGCACCAATACCCTGTATCTTGTGCGGACCGCTCGGACCGCCGTTCAACACAGCCGATGACTTAGGCTCCACTGCCACAATCTTGATGTTGGGGTTCTTCTCCTTCAGTCGCTTGCCGATACCGCTCACCGTACCTCCTGTGCCCACACCGGCAACGAAGATGTCGATGTCGCCACCTGTCTGCTCCCACAGTTCCACACCCGTGGTGTCGTAGTGCTTCTGGGGGTTGGCGGGGTTCTCAAACTGTTGCAGGATGATCGATCCGGGTGTTGAGTCGCGCAGTTCCTCGGCTGCTTTGATGGCTCCAGCCATTCCTGCTGCACCACTTGTCAGCTTCACATCTGCACCATATGCCTTCACCAAGTTGCGACGCTCTATACTCATCGTCTCAGGCATGGTCAGCACGAGCTTATATCCCTTCACGGCAGCCACAAGTGCCAGTCCTACACCGGTGTTTCCACTGGTAGGTTCGATGATGGTGGCACCCGGTTTGAGCAGTCCTTTCTTCTCGGCGTCCTCAATCATTGCGAGTGCGATACGGTCTTTTACACTTCCGCCCGGGTTAAAGAATTCCACCTTGGCGATGATTGGAGTCTCGATGCCCTGTGCCTTCGAGAACTTATTGAGTTCGAGCAATGGGGTATTACCAATAAGCTCGGTCAGTTGCTTTGCTATCTTAGTCATAACTTTAATTTTTTTAATTCTTTAATTCTTTAATTTCGTGAAGCGATTAAATGCTTTCAAGAGCATTTGCAAGATCATCAATGATGTCCTCATAGTGCTCCGTACCGATGCTCAGACGGATGGTAGAGGGATAGATGTGCTGCTGCTCCAGTTCCTCGGGCGAGAGCTGCGAGTGGGTGGTTGTAGCAGGATGGATTACAAGACTCTTCACGTCAGCCACATTAGCCAACAGCGAGAATATCTTCAGGTTGTCAATCACGCTCCATGCCTCTTTCTCGCCACCTTTCACCTCGAATGTGAAGATGCTGCCGCCACCGTTGGGGAAGAGCTTCTCATACAGTGCATGGTCGGGATGGTCGGGCAATGAGGGATGGTTCACCTTTGCCACCTTGGGATGGTTGGCGAGGAATTCCACCACCTTCTTTGTATTGAATGCATGACGCTCCACACGCAGTGAGAGGGTCTCAAGTCCCTGAAGCAGAATCCATGCGTTGAACGGTGAGATGGCAGCACCGGTGTCGCGCAGTATGACGGCACGTATGCGGGTTACGAAGGCAGCTGCTCCTGCAACCTCTGCAAACACAGCTCCGTGATAGCTTGGGTCGGGCTTGGCGATTGATGGATACTTGTCGGCATTGGCCTTCCAGTCAAACTTACCTGCATCTACTATCACACCGCCTAATGAACTGCCGTGACCGCCGATGAACTTGGTGGCTGAGTGTACCACCACGTCGGCTCCGTGCTCGATAGGACGGATGAGGAATGGAGTGCCGAATGTGTTGTCAACAATCACTATGGTGTTGTGCTTGTGGGCAATCTCCGAGATGCGATCGATGTCGGTCACGCTGGCGTTAGGATTACCGAAGGTCTCAATGATGATAGCCTTGGTGTTCGGACGGAATGCCTTATCCACAGCGTCGAAGTCTGATGGATCAACGATTGTTGTCTCTACGCCCTGTGTCGTGAGAGTGTGCTCCACGAGGTTGTACGTACCGCCGTAGAGGTTGTCGGCTGCGATGATATGGTCGCCGTTGTGTGCCACGTTCTGCAGGGCATAAGTGATGGCTGCCGCACCTGATGCCACTGCCAGTCCTGCCACTCCGCCTTCGAGGGCTGCCACACGGTCTTCAAACACACCCTGTGTCGAGTTGGTCAGACGACCGTATATATTACCGGCGTCACGCAGTCCGAATCGGTCGGCTGCATGCTGTGAGTTACGGAACACGTAGGAGGTTGTCTGATAGATGGGCACTGCGCGCGAGTCTGTTGTCGGGTCGGCCTGTTCCTGTCCTACATGAAGTTGTAGTGTCTCAAAATGAAGTTTCTTGTTGCTCATAATCTTCTATTTTAAATTGTTAATACTTTAATTCTTTCATTTTTTAATCCTTTAATTCTTTAATATCTGAAGGAACTTCAGGATTGCGCTGCAAAGGTACGACGATTTTTCCATTCCCGAAATACCACATATATAGCATTTCGCATACCACAATCGTGGTATATCGCAGTTTTTTCCTCCTTACACCTTATTATATATACTCCATATACTATTTAAAAACATTAAATTAGTATTTTTATTAAAAAAAACTTGGAGTTTTAAACAAAATAACGTATCTTTGCAGCAAAAAA
>CALZYS010000248.1 GCA_945830345.1 uncultured Prevotella sp. | reverse complement strand
AAGATCCTTCATTAAGCGTAGTATTAGTGAATGTACCCTTAAAGACGAGTGCATCGCTCTGCATGTCTGCACCAGGATATGTATTTCCATCAGTTCCTACACTAAAAAGCGGACTGTTAGCCTCACCGAATGTGGCGCGGGTCGTTATTCCATTGATTGCAGTATGGTCTTTCTTTTCTGTGTCAGCTTTAGTAGTTGGGAAGATAAGGTAAGGATAACCGGCAATGATGTCCTGATTGGCATGCTCGATAAACATCACTTTCTTGTTGGAAGTGTCGATGTTTTTCATCAGCACCACCATGGTTCCGTCGCCGAAGACCTTCTCTATCTGTCTCCTATTGATGGAATAAGGCAGACAGATGGCATTCCAATAGTTCTTGTAGAACGTGCGATTAAGCGTGACAGTCGCATTCTTTTTTGTAAGTGCGAAATAGTCTTGTGTATCGACGAGCGTGACAGATTCTGTTGGTGTCAAATCACCTGCCAACGGATTGTCTGCTATGATTTCGTGTTTTGAATCGAAATTCAACTGCTTATCCTTTGTGAAGTTAAAGCCGGCGATACCCATCTTCGCGTCGTTGGAGAAGATGTAGTAGGTCTTGCCCGGGAGAACATTGAATGTATAGCGCACGATACCCTTGTCCACGATGCCAAAGCCCTTGCCAAACTTGATTATGTTCTGCGTCATGCCGGGGCTGTTCCATTTGTCGAGCAGAGTTACTGCATAATTATCTCCACTTACATCTACAATATTCTTCTTGAACTGTGCATGGAGCAGTAGGCTATAAGCAGTATTGTCAACATAGTAAGAATACTCAGCGCGGGCGCGTCCGTCATCTTTCCAGACCTGAGAGACAATCTTCGACTTAGTGTCAGTGACGACATCCTCGATTACCTGTCCTGCCTCATCAGCCACGTACACCTTCTTGATAGAGATGTCGTATGGCTCGTTTGCAGCGATTTGATATGTATCGAAATATGTTTTCGTTGTGCCTGTCAGATTGCGCTCCATACAACCTTCTTGCAAGACATAGACGCTGATGATGCCAGCCTCTGTAGGTTCTATCTTGGCATACGATCCACGGCAAGGAAGCGTCCAGGGTGTGCTGTTGTTTATTACAGTTGTTGAGAACAATCCTGTGTTTGGATTGCCATCCATTTGCTCACTCGATGCGGCATGGGTACCACCAGTGTAGGAACTGAGAGCTGAGTATGTATCACCATCGGTAGTAGCTGCGCCTGAACTTGTATCATATTCGGAACTATAACCATTAGTATCATTTTTAGTCTTTTTCAGCGGCATACCCTGCCATTGCTCTTTCTTGGTGTAGCCGTCAGTGTATTTGTTGAAATAAGTATGATTAATATCATAATTCCATCCTCCGAGAGTCAGCGTGACAGCTTTGTCCGTAGTCTCGAGGACATCACCTACGTTGAATGGATTTGTATCATGAACATTATCATTACTAATCTTGACAGAATATCCAGTCTCCTTATTCGGCACATGAATCTCATAACGGGCAATGATGCGGCTTGAAGACTCATAGAGACCAGCATTTTCATTGTTGCAGTCATACTCGTTGTTGTTTTCCAACTCTGCGTATATGTAAGCCGAACCGGGAACGCCTGTCGCCTTTACTGTTGGCTGGTTGCCTGTGACTCCTGTGATGTATGCCACGTGGGGAGCTGAGCTCCAGAACTTTATCTTACCAGAATATTTATCAGCTGTCAAATTTTGGAAATTAATGTTACCATTATAACCTGTTCCATTCTCTATCAATAGAAGATTGGGGTAATCAGTATATTCAGTAACAGTTTTATCTTTCAAGTCATCAGAACTGAAATCCACTTTAGATACCCTATTAATATCAGTTTTGCCTGTGGATGTTCCAAAACACAGGTCAGCATACACCTTATCCGTACTGCCGATAGACTTGAATGAGATGGTGCCATTCACTGTACACGTACATGACTCAGTTCCTGAAGCCTGTGTGATACCGATTTTGGAATCAGAAATCTTAATATCGCCTTTGAATGACTGATTTGTACCGTAATCAAGCCAATTGCCATCTGTTTTATCATACTCATAGCGCAGATACTGACCAGCAGGAGCATTAGAGATTGTCATCTCACTACCCGTTACCTTCAGACGCTTATTAGCCATATCAATCTGAATCTGTCCCGTAGTTCCTGTCTTGAACTTCAGTCCACGGAAAGCAGGGATGACCCTAATGCCGTCGTATGTCAGCTCTGCCTCAGTGGAAAGCTGCTTGTTAAGGGTATATACATTATCATTATGAGTCCAAAGAGTTGCCTTGAGTTTTTCCACGTTGAGCAATGCAGGGTTGGCGATGTCCTTCTCGAAGTCCCATGAGTTAGGGCTGTATTTCTTTTCTGAAATTATCGCATTGATTTCCTGACTGCTTAGCGCACGACTGTATATTACAATATCATCGAAAGCGAAGGCGGGGTCGTAACCGAACGTAGTGTATGTAGCGTTCAGACCTCCTATGATGATATGGTTGATAGTGTCGAGACC
>CALZYS010000247.1 GCA_945830345.1 uncultured Prevotella sp. | reverse complement strand
CCAAACCTGACGGCATCGGTGGTGACTACAGATTTCTTGCAACTGCTCAGATTGCTCACCGTCACACGGTTATACTCGCTGCTGCCCTCGTCGAAGTCGAAGCTGCCGAGATACACCCATGTGCCGCCACCCATCCTCTGATTCACTCGAATTTCGGTGGATTGACCTTTGTGCCAAACAGTATATAATACATCGTCGGCACTGTTGGCAAGTGTAGCATAGCTGACATACACGGCATATCGTCCTGCCTCGGGGATTTGAGGCTGATAGGACACGATACTCGCTTTTTTTGCTCTCTTTGTAGTAGGGCACAAGCGTACCGTACCAGAAGTAAACGGGTTCTCCTTGTCAAAATACAATCCCTCGTGCTGGGCGAATCCTTGTATTCCGGCATCACTCCATTGTTCCTTGGTGTTGACCTCGATATAGCTGACACCGGGATTCGTGTCGTCGTTATCAACGATAACCTCATTTCGCTGCCAGTCGCGCTCGCGTGGAGTAAACACGCACGCACCACTGTTTTCCAACATCGGTATGAGATATGGAATGACAATAGTCTGTGTGAACAAGTCCTCGGTGGTGCAGAACATCTTGGGACGTTGCCATTTCCATCCGCCTTTTTTCACGTCATAATATCTGCCGTGGCTTGCCCATAGCGAGATGTGGCGGTTATGCAGTCCCTTTGTCGTCTTATATGGTATGGATATATTTTCCACCCATGGGTGTCCTTTGTATTCAATATCTCCCCAAGTGACTTCGGTTGACTTGGTATCCTGTGCCGAGGCAATCATTGAAGCAGTGGAGAATAATATACTGAATAACAGACTTTTGAAGTATTGCATTTAAACCTCTCCTATACTGAATTTTTCAGGATGTTTGCCTTTGAAATCCTTGAAATACAACTTTATTTCCCTCATCTGAGAGTCGATGTCGCCATTAGGTATGATGGTCTTGGTGCATCTGATGACTTTCTTCTCGTAGTCAACGCCATATAGCAGAATAGGCAGTTTGGCCTTGAGCGCGATAAAATAGAATCCCTTCTTCCACTCAGGATTCAGGGATCGAGTTCCTTCGGGAGTGATACATAGATGGAATTCCTTTTCGCGCATGGCAGTATCCGCCAAGTTGTCGGTCAAACTCGTGTGCTTGGATCTCCACACGGGTATGCCGCCTAATCGGCGAAAGATTGGACCGAGAGGCCAGAAGAACCATTCCTTCTTCATGAGGAATCCGCTCTTCACGCTTTCGGCACTCGAATACAGTTGACCAATGAGAAAGTCCCAATTGGTCGTATGAGGTGCAAGGCAGATGATATACTTGTCGGGATGAGGCTGAGTGATGTCAACCTTCCATCCCATGCATTTGTATAGCATCCACCTGCTGAATGATTTTCCCAATCCCATTGCTCTTACCTTATATTATATATATAGGTTATGCATGGAGATTGCAGATTTGGTCAGCAATCTCATCCACTTCCTTGACGAAGTCTTCGGTGATTCTCTTGAAATACTCCTTAGCCTCCATTCCAGGCTCAGGATGAGATATGCGTTTCACATAGTCGTTTCTCACCTTCAATATACTGCTGATGATATTGAGCACATTGTCGTGATTGGCCTTTCCCTCGTATAGGGAGAGAGCTACAACTTCAGCCACGAGGTCAGCGCATGTGTCTGACACAATACTCTTAAGGTCTTTTCTTTTTGCCATAATTATTATTCCTTTTTTAATGTTATTCTATTTGTTTCTTCTAATATTTACGACAAAGATAAGCAAAATATTCGATATAGCGGCATATTCTTCAAAAAAAAACATTAAAAAATCAAATTTAGTGTCTTTTCCTTGCTTTTTCTCGCTGAAAATTGCTAATTTTGCACAAAATTTTGTGAATTTATAGTTATACATATTATAAACTTTAAAGAAATTATGGAAAAAAGTGCTTTGCAAATTGCGAGAGCTGCCTATCAGCCAAAGTTGCCGAAGGCTCTTCAGGGTGCAGTGAAAATCAAGGAAGGTGCACCTACCCAGAGTGTAGATAACCAGGAAGACATCAAGAAGCTCTTCCCAAATACCTATGGTATGCCTATCATCGAGTTTGAGCCTGCACAGAGCGAGAACAACTCAAAGATTAATGTCGGTGTAATCCTTAGTGGCGGTCAGGCTCCTGGCGGTCACAACGTGATAACAGGTTTATTCGACCAGATCAAGCGTCTTAATCCAGAGAATCGTCTCTTCGGTTTCATCCTGGGGCCTGGCGGTTTTGTTGACCACAACTACAAGGAACTCACCAAGGAGGTTATTGATGAGTATCGTAATACCGGCGGTTTCGACATGATCGGCTCTGGACGTACAAAGTTAGAGAAGGTAGAACAGTTTGAGAAGGGATTGGAGATTGCCCGCGAGCTCAACCTCTCGGCTATCGTAATCATCGGTGGTGACGACTCTAACACCAACGCCTGTGTGCTTGCCGAGTACTATGCCGCAAAGAACTATGGCATTCAGGTGATCGGTTGCCCGAAGACTATCGACGGCGACTTGAAGAACGAGCAGA
>CALZYS010000246.1 GCA_945830345.1 uncultured Prevotella sp. | reverse complement strand
ATGCTCAAGGTGATAAAGAGCGAGAAGAACTTCCAGAAGACTCCCGTGCAGGAGATATGGCACAACGACGGCGACCAGGTGCTCGCATTCAGTCGTGGCGACCTTATCTTCGTCTTCAACTTCAGTCCCAACCGCTCGTTCACCGATTATGGATTCCTCGTTCCCACAGGTTCGTATGATGTAGTACTCAACACCGACGCCAAGGAATTCGGAGGCAACGGACTGGCTGACGACTCTATCACCCATGTCACCAACTTCGATCCTATCTATGTCAACGACCGCAAGGAGTGGCTCAAACTCTACCTGCCTGCACGTTCAGCAGTGGTATTGAAGAAGAATTGATAGAACATTAAATCTATAATGTATTACAGCAATAGAAATCGTGAAAATGGTAGCGCAACCGTCATCAAGGCGGTGTGCGCTATCGTTTTTTTGCTCTTTGTGGCAATATATGTGTTCTTTTATCAGGAGGACACACTTGCTCTCACCCAACATATCCTCAGTGGTGGAGCCACTATTTATTCGCGTGTCATCGGTGGCGGCATAATCACCATCGTGCTCGCCCTGTTGCAGTTGGTCGTTGCAAGGTTTATGCATCGCAAGCCACTTTGCATTTATGCCTTGTCGTGTTTCCCTTCGCTCTATATCTTAGCTATGCTCACCGACTTCGACTCTTCGCGCGAGCTCTCAGCATGGGGATGGTGGGCTATACTTATGCCTCTTGTTGCGGCAATATGGTGGGGACTCGTGTATTTCCTCGGCGAACTGTTTCGCTATCGCTATTCCGACAATGGTCATGAAGAAGGCTATTTGGCGAGGACATTAGGGGCAAATCTATTCATCCTTGCCGCTATGATGATTGGCGTAGGACTGATGTCAACATCCAACGACATAACCCACTATCGCCTCAGGATGGAGCGACTGATCATGCACGGCGAATATGCCAAGGCACTCGAAGTGGGTAAGGCCAGCGACAAATCAGACGCCAATCTCACGATGCTCCGCATTTTTGCCCTTGCCCATGAGGGACGTCTTGGTGACGAACTCTTCAAATATCCCGTCCGCGGAACATCAGCCTCCATCGTTCCCCAACTTGCCGACGGCATGATGCTTATGCTGTCGCCCGATTCGGTCTATCGCATGCTTGGCGCCATCCCACGCAATGGGCAGACAACAAGGCAATATCTCAATGCCATCGTTAAGAGCGGACAGGCCACCAAGGCTGCCATCGAATACCAACTCTGCGGAATGCTTATCGACAAGAATCTCGATGGCTTTGTCAGTCTTCTCATGAAGACGCATAAGATTGATGACACTCTACCACTGCATTATCGCGAGGCTCTCATCCTCTACACCCATCGTCGTTCATCTCCCAAGGTGGTTTATCGCAATACACTGATGGACACCGATTATAATGATATGCAACGACTTGAGCGAGATACACAATCTCCAACTGAACGCCGCCTCAAGGTCTATAAACAATTCTCCGGCACGTATTGGGAGTACTTCGACTATGATTATTCTTCTCAGTCTCTGATTGCATTCTCCTGACACCATTAGAACGTACGTTCTTGCTATATCTGAATGGTCATCCACATGGCAAGTGGATGACCATTCTTGTGATGATTGAAAGTACGTTCTTGTTGTATCAATATCATCGTCCTTGTTATATGTTGCCAGTTAGCAAATGATCTTTTGCTAGCTAGCAAAAGATCTTATAAGAGCTATCAAACGAGTTTCTGCCTACTAATAGGTATCACATTTTGCGATTCAACCCCCACTAAGTGAAAAAATACCGTAGTTTTCCTTTGATATTTCAACAAAAAACATTATCTTTGCAGCACAAAAGACAAGGCAATGAGATATTTCATCACACTAAGTTATGACGGCACGCCATTTCATGGATGGCAGATACAACCCAACGGCATTTCCGTGCAGGAGGTGCTGCAGAAGGGATTGTCAACGATTCTAAGGAAGGACATTGAGGTGGTGGGGGCAGGCCGAACCGACACGGGAGTGCACGCAAGGACAATGGTGGCTCACTTCGACTGCGACCTTCAGCTCGATTGCCCTCAGATGGCTTATAGGCTCAACCGCATCATGCCGCCCACCATCGCCATAAGAAAAATGGAGAGAGTGAGCGACGATATGCACGCAAGATTCTCGGCCAAGAGCCGCACATATCATTATTATGTGCACACAGAGAAAGACCCCTTCTTGAGGCATTACTCATATCGCACTCCATACGCCCTCGACTTCGACATGATGAACAAGGCGGCTGAGATACTTATGGAATACGAGGATTTCGGTGCTTTCTGCAAAAGCAACTCCGATGCCAAGACCACCATATGTCATGTCACTGCCGCACGTTGGCATCAAGTGAGCGAGACGAGTTGGTATTTTGAGATTACCGCCAACAGATTCCTGCGCAATATGGTGAGAGCCGTTGTAGGCACTTTGGTAGATGTGGGGCGTGGACGACTGACGCTCGACGGATTCAGGCGAGTGATTGAAGAGGGAAAGCGCACTGGGGCAGGAGAGTCGATGCCAGGCAATGCG
>CALZYS010000245.1 GCA_945830345.1 uncultured Prevotella sp. | reverse complement strand
CGGGTGGTGGCTCAGGTTCTGACGCCGGAGGCGGCAGCGGCACTGACAACACCGGAGGCGGCAGCGGCAACACCGGCGGCGAGGAGGAGATACCCTACGAGTAGCCGCCTAATGTAGGGAGGTCCGAAGGACGGGAGGTCCTTCGGAAATTAAAAATTAAAAATTAAAAATTAAAGGATTAAAGTTATGACACAGGAGAACAAGTCGAGGTTGATTAAGTTTATGTGGAACCTGGCATCGGCAATCCTCGCAGCCGTGGGAACCGCATTGGGAATATCTTGCGCAGTGGCGTAGAAAAAAAGAAAACTAACAGAAATGGAAAAAAGGGAGTACCTCCCTGGTCTCCCTTTTTCTATTTTATTTAATTTTCGCAAGCGACTAATATCCAGTAAAAGTTTAACGTCTCCTGTGCAGGATTTGGGAGTTCACAACTTCACTTTCTTCTTCACTCCCTTACTCTCGTTATGTATGCGGTTGAGGGCAGTGACGATATAGGTATGCTTGGTCTTGCCATCGTTGTAGGGCAACTTGAAGAATGTGTCGGTGGTGATAGCGACGAGCGTGCCGTCGCAATACACGGCATACTGATAGGCATTGGAAGCCCAATCCTTTGCCTTGGACTTCATCTTGGGTGCTGTCCAGAAGAGCATGGGTCCGTCGGAGGTCCACACCATCTTCACCTTGCGCGGCTTGCCCGGTTGCTTGGTTGAGATAAAGGGCATGTAAGGCTGCAAGGCGGGAGTGCGCCAATATACATTGCGTAGCATCATGCCGTAGTTGCCGATGTTATCCACGGCAGCCTTGGCATACCAAAGCACCGTTCCCTGAACGTTGTTGGCAAAGTCGTGAAGCTTGTATTTTGCAGGCATCTGATGCTGTTTGGGATTGTCGTCATCCTTATATTTGACGGTGCGCTCCACGTCCTCACCGATGAACAGCGGACGGGCGGAAGCATTGCGATCCCACCACTTTATGAGCGTCTTGTAGTCGGCTGTGGGATGACCAATCTGCCAATAGAGCTGGGGCACACAGTAATCCACCCAACCATTGTTAACCCACAGGAGCACGTCGGCATAGAGGTCGTCGTAGTTCTGCAGTCCTCGCGTGTCACTGCCGTTGGGGTCGCTCTTCTTGTTGCGGTATATGCCGAACGGCGACACGCCAAACTTAACCCATGGCTTGACAGCACGGATAGTGTCGTGCAACTCCTTCATGAAGAGATTGACATTATATCTTCGCCAATCGCCGATGGTGGAATGTCCACCCGGATTCTCGCGATAGAGACGCTCGTCGGGGATAGTGGCTCCAGCAGCGGGATAGGGATAGAAATAGTCGTCGATATGCAATCCATCGACATCGTAGCGGCGAAGGATGTCGCCAACGACATGACATATATACTGACGGTTTTCATCGTAGGCGGGATTGAGGATAAACTGTCCGTCATATTCGAATACGAGGTCGCGACGTCTTTGTGCTATGTGCTTGGATGAAAGCACATTGGTAGTCTTGGTCTTGGCACGATAGGGATTTATCCATGCATGGAGTTCCATGCCACGCTTGTGGCACTGCTCTACCATCCACTGGAGGGGGTCCCAATAAGGCGAAGGTGCCTTGCCTTGCTGCCCCGTGAGGAAGCGGCTCCACGGCTCGATGCTGCTCTCATAGAGGGCGTCGCACTCAGGACGCACCTGGAAGATGATGGCATTGGCACCATCCTTTTGCAGTTCGTCGAGTTGATAAGTGAGAGTCTTCTGCATGTCGGCAGTTGACATACCCATAAACTGTCCGTTGACACACTGTATCCATGCACCGCGGAACTCGCGGACGGTAGTGGCAAAGACGTTAGATACTACTAACATCAATAATGCTGAAAATGCCAAGCGAAGTATATACCTTATATTCATAATATGTCGCAAATGAACTTTAATATTTTAATTTTTTAATCCTTTAATTACTTGAAGACAACAAGTCTTCAAGTCTATCCGTCCAGTCCTCACCGTTTTCCACAAGTAGAGTCTGTATGCCGAGAGCCTTGGCAGCCTCGATGTTGCGAGGCCCGTCGTCGAGGAAAAGGGTTTCCGAGGGTATGAGTCGCTCGCCCTCCATGACTGCATTGAAGAACTTGGCATCTGGCTTCATCGCCCCACACTTATAGCTCTCGTAGGCGGCATCGAGATAATAGGCAAGAGAATGTCCCTCGCCATCAAACTCATCGCTCATCACCCACGACATCATATAGGGATTAGTGTTGGAGAGCAGCACCACACGATAGCCACGCTCGCGCAGTTCCTTCATCTTGCGCAGATTGCGCTTGGGTACATCGCCGCAATAACCCTTCCAGGCATGACAACACTCCTGCCATGTGAGTTCGCGTCCCACGAGAATGCTGAGTTCACGACGGAAATCCTCGTCGGTGATCTTACCTGATTCCAAGTCGCCGAAGATACCCTGTTGGGTGTAGGCATCGAGTCGTTGCTCGGCATCCTTGAGTCCAAGCGCCTTGAAACGCTCTATCGCCTGGGGTTGGGCGAGGGTTATCACCACTCCACCCATATCAAATAATATTGTCT
>CALZYS010000244.1 GCA_945830345.1 uncultured Prevotella sp. | reverse complement strand
TAATATTGGTGGTGTAGTCGGGTATGTCAACAATGAGTTCCTTGGGCCATTTGTGGTATCTCATAATCTGTGCCACGGCAGTGGCGCAACAACCTGTGGCGCAGCTTTGCTCTTCACCATTTGCATCCGTATATGTGGGACAAAGGAAGTTGTATGGATCCCCCTGATCCCACATTATAGTGCCGAGAAGGATGTCGCCTACTGTATAAACATCGGTGCTCTCGGCTCGACGTGCCTTCAGCTCATCCACAATCTGCAATGACTTGGCATCGCCCTCAGCCACCTTGTCGAGGGTCTGCTCGTATGCCCGTAGGAACGACTTGACGTTTACAGGCATATCATCCTCTGAGAACGAGCCTTGGTCGGAATATCCCACTATCTCGGGCATGACATCATCACCTGAGACGATAGTAAATCCCTTGCCGCCCTCGTTGTTAAAGACGTAATAGTAGTTGGCATCGGTAGCTCCGATGCCGGCTGCCCTGCGTGGCGAGGCCTTCTCCATCAGTTGCGGTTTGGCTGCTGTGATACCTAACTTGCGTGCCTGTTCGGCAGCTATTTTCCTTGCCTGTTCCGCTGTTCGCGGGGCTGCTATTGCGATGATTCCGACCATCAGTGCGGAAAGCATCAGTAATAGTTTTCTTCTGTGCATGGTTTGTCGTTATTTTATTTGGTTATACAATTTTTCTGCAAAAATAAGGAAAAACTATCGTATTTGCAAATAAATCGCCTTTTTTTTCAAAAAAAACAGAAGATTTATCCATATTAGAATTGTGTTTAAGAAAAATAGTTTATCTTTGTGGGCAAAATGACATAAGTATGATAAACAGAGAACTTATACAACCGGAATCAATCGTTGTTGTGGGTGGATCCAACAACTTCCACAAACCAGGAGGTGCCATCGTGAGGAATATTCTCCAGGGTGGCTTTAATGGTACTTTGCGCATCGTCAATCCCAAGGAAGACGAGGTGCAGGGTATCAAGGTGTTTCACGATGTGAAGGAGTTGCCGCCGACGGAACTTGCTATTCTCGTCATCCCGGCGAAACTGTGCCCCGACACAGTGAGGACACTTGCCGCCGAGAAGCAGGTGAAGGCATTCATCATCATCTCGGCGGGATTCGGAGAGGAGACTGAGGAGGGGGCGCAATTGGAGGCGGATATCCTCGACACTTGTAAGAAATACGATGCGTCGTTGATAGGCCCTAATTGTATCGGATTGCTTAACAACCATCATCACAGTGTGTTCACCAAACCTATTCCGCAGCTTAATCCCAAGGGTGTTGACTTTATCAGCGGTTCGGGAGCCACGGCAGTGTTCATCCTCGAGTCGGCGGTGATGAAGGGCTTGCAGTTCAACTCGGTGTGGTCTATCGGCAACGGTAAGCAGATTGGCATCGAGGATGTGCTGCAATATATGGACGAAAACTTCAATCCCGACACCGACCCGACGATAAAACTGCTCTATGTGGAGAATATATCTAATCCCGACAAACTGCTCTTCCATGCCAGTTCGCTCATTAGGAAAGGCTGCCGCATAGCCGCCATCAAGAGCGGTTCGAGCGAGAGCGGCAGTAGGGCGGCATCGTCACATACGGGTGCCATAGCGTCGAGCGACTCTGCCGTTGAGGCTCTCTTCCGCAAGGCGGGAATAGTGAGATGCTTCTCGCGCGAGGAACTGACGACGGTGGGGTGCATCTTCTCTTGTCTGCCACCTTTGTCAAATACAGAACTCAGTCGTTTCGCCATCGTCACCCATGCCGGCGGTCCTGGAGTGATGCTCACCGATGCCTTGTCTAAAGGTGGACTGCAAGTGCCGCAGTTTACGGGCGAGGCTGCCGAGGAACTTAAATCCAAACTATTCCCCGGAGCGTCTGTCGCCAACCCCATTGACATACTCGCAACAGGAACACCCGAACAACTCGCCACGGCTATCGACTACTGCGAGAACCGCTTCGACGAGGTTGATGCCATCATGGTGATATTCGGCACACCGGGACTCGTGAAACTATTTGAGACATACGATGTGCTGCACAAAAAGATACTTGAATGTAAGAAACCGATATTCCCCATTCTGCCCTCACTGCATACCGCAGGGCCCGAGGTGGCGGAGTTCCTGAAGAAGGGTCACGTCAACTTCAGCGACGAGGTGACGCTTGCCGTGTCGCTTTCGCGCATTATCTCCACTCCAAGTCCCGCCCGTCCCGAGATAGAGCTCTTCGGAGTGGATGTGCCTCGCATTCGTCAGGTGATATCCGAGATAAAGGAGGATGGATTCGTTGAGCCTCATGTTGTTCGCCAACTGTTTGAGTGTGCCGGCATACCGATGGTGCCCGAGAAGGTGAGCGACGACAAGCAGCAGCTCATCGACTTTGCCAACAAGATTGGTTATCCCGTTGTGGCAAAGGTGGTTGGCCCTATCCATAAGAGCGATGTGGGCGGAGTGGCATTGAACATCCGCAGCGAGAAGCACCTCGCCTTGGAGTTTGAGCGCATGATGGAGATTGAGGGTGCCCATGCCGTTATGGTGCAGAAGATGTTGCGCGGCACAGAACTCTTCATCGGAGCCAAATACGAGG
>CALZYS010000243.1 GCA_945830345.1 uncultured Prevotella sp. | reverse complement strand
GTGGTGGAGGAAGTGGTGTTCAGGGGAGCAATCCTGAGAGCACTCCTCTCGTCGATGAAAAGCAAATGGGGGGCGATATGCTTCACAGCAGCATTGTTTGCCCTTATTCACGCCAATCCCGCCCAGATGCCCCACGCATTTCTGATGGGATGGCTGATGGGATGGCTATATATGCGCACTGGCAGCATCCTGCCCGCAGTGGTGTTCCATTGGGCCAACAACACCGTGGCATATCTCATAGCAGTGGCATATCCCGGTGACGAGGTGAAACTGGTGGATATCTTCAGTGGCAACGAGACGGCCGTCATATTGAGTGTGGTGTTCTCACTATGCATCTTCCTTCCGGCATTGTTCCAGTTGAATATATGGACAAAAAAGAGGGGTCGCTAAATCAAGCGGCCCCTTACAACGTTAGTATGTTATGAAAAATTTGAGAGAACAGAAACTTCACAGTTTCTTTTGTGTTTTATTAAACATGATTTAATATTATAGAGAAAGCATAGAAATTATCTAATGTTATGATCGGCAACCGTCTCGGGCTTAATCGAGTCGGCCATCACCTTGATGCTCTTGGCGGCAATGGAGTCGCCCACGTTCTGATCCACACCAGCTGTCACCATTCCGTTGTCAACGGAGGCAGTGTCGGCAGCCATTATCTGCTGCGAAGCCTGCTCCTGCGGATTATAACCCATCGACCACTGAGCGGCATCTCCGATGGTGAGTACCATAGCCACAATGGCGGCTGCCTTGAAAAGCGGCTTGATATATGAACCGAAAGACACCACCTTAGCCTTGACCACCTTGGGAGAATCTTCAATATCCTCATAGATGGAGGCAAGCACCTTCTGGTCGAATTCATCGCCAAGAGGTGAGATGTCGGCTGCCTGCTTCTGATATTCAAACAGACTGCGGTATTTGAGGAGTCGCGCCGGCACGTCCTTCTGACTGAAGAAGGTGCGCAGGATGGATTCCTCCTCATTGGTGGTCTCGCAATCCCAATAGCGTTCGAGCAACTGTTCAATATACTTATAGTCCATAATCTTCTGTTTCCAAAAATTTCTTTTTAATCGTTTGCCGAGCCCTAAACAAAGTGACCTTCACCTGTTCGTCGGTCATCTGCATGATGTCGGCAATTTCCTTATAACTCTTGCCTTCGAAATCCCTAAGCTGTATTATGCTTCGCTGTTTCTCGGGCAGATGGTCGATGAGTTCCTTCACGAGCTTCATTCTGTCGCTTTGCTGAACTTGCTCTTCGGGATTGGACGAATAGGAGGTATCCACTGCCATGGATTGTGTCTCGTCGAGGCTCTCGCTGAACTTGTCGGCACGTCGTGTGCGGTCGAGGGCGAGATTTCGACAGATGGAGTAGCAGAAGGCCTCAATGGATTCTATCTCATTCCATGACTCCCGCTTTTTCCACACCTTTATCAGTGTTTCTTGCACAATATCCTCCGCGTCCGCGTTATTGAGAGTGATGCGGAGAGCCAATCTGAAGAGCTTGTTCTTCAATGGCAGGATATCGTTGCGAAAGCTGATTTTATCCATCTCTCTATAGGGAAGACGATTAATTTGGGGAATTGTTACAGGGAATGGTGTTAAAATATATTAATAGCCTACAACTGATGTTGCAGGAACGGTAGCTTCATTATATTATGACAGTGCCAGCATCTTGTCCGATGGCATCGGCCTTGGTGATAACCACACGTTTCACTCCTGCAGATATGGCGTCGAGGGCATTCTCAATCTTGGGAATCATGCCTCCGGCTATTGTGCCGTCAGCCACATAGCGGTTGAAATCGTCGCGGGTGATGACAGGAATCACACTATCGTCGTCATCGGGATTGGAGAGCACACCCTTCTTCTCGAAACAGAAGGTGAGGGTGACGTCATAATAAGGAGCGAGAGCCTTGGCGGTTTCGGCTGCAATGGTGTCGGCATTGGTGTTGAGGATATTTCCCTTGCCATCATGAGTGAGGGGAGCCATCACGGGGGTGATACCGGCCTCAATGAGGGTGGAGAGCATACGTCCGTCGGCCTTATCCACATCCCCAACAAAACCATAGTCAATTCCGTTCTTCAACGGACGCTTGTGGGAGCGGATGACATCTACATCGGCACCAGTGAGACCGAGGGCATTGACTCCTGCGGCCTGCAACTTTGCCACAACGTTTTTATTGACGAGTCCGCCATACACCATAGTCACCACTTCGAGCATGTCGGCATCAGTGATACGACGTCCGTTCACCATCTTGGTCTCAATACCGAGTTGTGCAGCCACCTTGGTGGCACGACGTCCACCGCCATGCACCAACACCTTCTTGCCCTCAATCGAAGAGAAGTCAGCAAGAAGACGGGACAGTTGCGCTTCATCCTCGACAACTGCCCCTCCTACCTTTATTATATTAAGAGGTCTGCCCCCTCCTGACCTCCCCGAGGGGAGGATTTTTTCTTCACTCATAATCATTATTATATATATACTAATAACTATTCCACTTATGAAAATGTTACCTTGTTACCTGTTACCTCGTTATTTTTTTCATTGGTTACCCGGGTTACTCCGGTTACCCCTCATGAAGAAATAACT
>CALZYS010000242.1 GCA_945830345.1 uncultured Prevotella sp. | reverse complement strand
AATAATCTGTGATAATCCAATAAATAATTATATCTGTGGAAATCTGTGGATAAAAATCAGTGGACAAAAATGAGTAATTTCAGTTTTAAGAGATTTACGATACATCAGGAGAGATGCGCCATGAAGGTGGGCACCGACGGGGTGCTGATCGGAGCATGGGCGGCAACAGGAATGGCGACTGCAAAAGTGGGACGCATACTTGATATCGGTACGGGAACGGGATTGATTGCCCTTATGACAGCCCAACGGTTTCCGGATGCCAAAGTGGTTGCCATCGACATCGATGAGCATGCCACAGAACAGGCCAAGGAAAATGTAAAAGCATCCCCATTCTCCCACAATATCAGTGTATTACACAAATCCCTTCAAGAATATATCAAGGAAGAAAACACAGAGGAAAGATTCGACCTCATAGTATGCAATCCGCCCTTTTTTGACAACTCCCTCGTGTGCCCCGACCCTCGTAGGACCACAGCTCGCCACAACTCCACCCTACCCTTTGCCACACTGATGAAAGGAGCAATGACACTGCTGGCAGACGACGGGGTGTTCTCACTCGTGATTCCATCCGAATGTAGGCAGAAGATTGAAGACGAAGCCATCTTCGCCGGACTGATGCTGAAAAGACGCGTGGCAGTAGTGACCAAGGAAGGTAAGAAACCCAAGCGCTATCTACTGGAATTCGGAATAAAAGGAAACGGCATCGACGAGAGCATTTTGTCACTTGGAGGTGACGAATATCGCACTTTAACCGCCGATTTTTACCTCCCAAAGGCTGAAAAAAGTTAAAGAGTTAAAAAGAATACCCAAAAATGAGTATTTTTTCAGATATTTGCTGTATCTTTGCAGTGCTGTAACAAAGCGGCAACTTATTTATTAATTATTTAAATATAAAAAGGAATATGCAGTATTCTAATGAAGTCAACAACATGTGCGTTGTTGCAAAAGGTCCAAATCATGGACCAGCCCCAATTCCTGAAGAGGGAAAATGGATTCAGGCAAAAGAGATTAAGGACATCTCTGGTTATACCCACGGTGTGGGTTGGTGTGCACCTCAGCAGGGAGCCTGCAAGCTGTCTCTGAACATTAAGGAAGGTGTCATCCAGGAGTGCCTTGTAGAAACTATCGGTTGTACAGGTATGACACACTCAGCTGCCATGGCATCTGAGATTCTTCCTGGCAAGACCATCCTCGAAGCTCTCAACACCGACCTTGTTTGCGACGCTATCAACACAGCTATGCGCGAACTGTTCCTGCAGATTGTCTATGGTCGTTCACAGAGTGCCTTCTCAGAGGACGGACTCGTTATCGGTGCCGGACTTGAGGACCTCGGCAAGGGTCTGCGCAGCCAGACCGGTACACTCTATGGTACTGTTGCCAAGGGAACACGCTATCTCGAACTGACAGAGGGTTACATCACCAAGATGTTCCTCGACAAGGACAGTCAGGTATGCGGTTACGAGTATGTTCACCTCGGCAAGATGATGGAGGCCATCAAGGCAGGTATGGACGCCAACGAGGCTGTGAAGAAGTTCACAGGTTCTTACGGACGCACCAAGGCCGAGCAGGGAGTTGTTAAGAGTATTGACCCACGTAAAGAATAATAAGGAGAGACAACTATGATAAGAGAAGTGAAATTCGAGAGCCAGGAGCGCAGAATCAAGCAGGTTATCGCCGCTCTTAACGAAAACGGTATCAAGGATATCGAAGAGGCTAATCAGATTTGCGAAGGTATTGGTGTTGATCCTTACAAGATTTGCGAGGACACTCAGGGTATCTGCTTTGAGAATGCCAAGTGGGCATACGTATGTGGTGCCGCTATCGCCATCAAGAAGGGTGTGAAGAGCGCTGCCGAGGCTGCCGAGGCTATCGGTATCGGTCTGCAGAGCTTCTGCATCCCCGGTTCTGTTGCCGACGACCGTAAGGTTGGTATCGGCCATGGTAACCTTGCTGCCCGTCTGCTCCGCGAGGAGACACAGTGCTTCGCCTTCCTCGCCGGTCACGAGTCATTCGCTGCCGCCGAGGGTGCCATCAAGATTGCCGAGATGGCTAACAAGGTGCGCAAGAACCCGCTCCGTTGCATCCTCAACGGTCTGGGCAAGGACGCTGCCATGATCATCAGCCGTATCAACGGATTCACATACGTGCAGACCAAGTTCGACTACTATACAGGTAAGGTTGAGGTTGTTAACCGCACAGCTTACTCTGACGGTCCCCGTGCCAAGGTTAACTGCTACGGTGCCGACGACGTACGTGAGGGTGTTGCCATCAACTGGCTGGAGGATGTTGACGTTTCCATAACAGGTAACTCAACCAACCCCACCCGATTCCAGCATCCTGTAGCCGGTACTTACAAGAAGGAGCGCGTGCTCGCAGGCAAGCCCTACTTCTCTGTGGCTTCTGGTGGTGGTACAGGCCGTACACTTCATCCCGACAACATGGCCGCTGGTCCAGCTTCTTACGGCATGACCGACACACTCGGACGTATGCACTCTGACGCCCAGTTCGCTGGTTCTTCTTCAGTGCCTGCACACGTAGAGATGATGGGCTTCCTCGGTATGGGTAACAACCCTATGGTAGGTGCTACCGTTG
>CALZYS010000241.1 GCA_945830345.1 uncultured Prevotella sp. | reverse complement strand
ATAATCATGCGTGTCTTGGGGGTGATGGCTGCCTCAAGTTGCTCGGGAGTCATCTTGAAGTTCTGGCTGAATCCAGCCTCTACAATCACGGGTACACCGCCTGCCAACTTCACCATCTGGGGATATGACACCCAATATGGGGCAGGGATAATCACCTCCTCGCCGTCGTTCACGAGAGCCATCACCGTGTTGCACACGCTCTGCTTGGCTCCGTTCGACACGAGCACCTCGCCTACTGTGTAGTCAAGACCGTTCTCGTTCTTGAGCTTTGCCACGATGGCTTTCCTGAGATCGGGGTAGCCCGGCACAGGTGAGTATCTTGAGAAGTTGTCGTCAACAGCCTTCTTGGCGGCTTCCTTTATGTGGTCGGGAGTGTTGAAGTCGGGCTCTCCCACGCTCATGTTGATGACGTCGATGCCCTGTGACTTCATCTCCGAACTCTTTTGCGACATGGCCAATGTGGCCGATGGCGCAAGTCTTTGCAATCTATCTGATAGTTGTGCCATTTTATTGTTTCGTATTTATTCAGCTGCAAAATTAATCATTTTATTCTTTAAACAAGAAGATTTCTTGCTTTTTTTTATTTTTTCAACACAAAAAGTGTATCTTTGAGTTTATTTTAGGTGCAATTCATGCCCCATACGCTCCTTTTTTGTCTTCAGATAGCGGTAGTCGTATTCGTTGGGCGACACCTCGATGGGCACGTTCTCCACGATTTCAAGTCCGTATGCCTCCAGGCCCACGCGCTTTGTGGGATTGTTGGTCATAAGGCGCATCTTGTGCACACCAAGATGGCGCAGCATCTGTGCCCCACAACCATAGTCGCGCTCGTCGGGCTTGAATCCCAGGTGGATGTTGGCATCTACGGTGTCCATGCCTTCTTCCTGCAATTTGTATGCCGCAATCTTGTTCATGAGTCCTATGCCTCTGCCTTCCTGTTGCATGTAGATAATCACGCCCTTGCCTTCCTGCTCAATCATTTCCATCGCCTTGTGCAACTGTTCGCCGCAGTCGCAGCGCTTGCTGCCGAGGATGTCGCCCGTGGCGCACGATGAGTGCACTCTCACGAGAATCGGCTCGTCCTCCTTCCATTCGCCCTTGATGAGAGCCATGTGCTCAAGTCCGGTTGCACTCTGGCGGAAGGGTATCAGGCGGAAGTGACCGTATCTCGTGGGCATGTCGGCCTCGTTGCCCACCTCTATCAGCGACTCTTTCTTCAGTCGGTAGGCTATGAGGTCCTTGATGGTGATGATGTGCATCTCGTGTTTCTCGGCAAACTCCATGAGGTCGGGCATGCGTGCCATCGTGCCGTCGTCGTTCATAATCTCCATGAGTGCGCCTGCCGGATATAGTCCTGCCAGTTTGCACAGGTCGATGGCTGCCTCGGTGTGTCCCGAGCGGCGCAGCACTCCCATGTCCTGGGCATACAGGGGGTTGATATGTCCCGGACGTCCGAATGTCTCGGGGCGTGATGCGGGGTCGGCGAGAGCCCGTATGGTGGCGGCACGGTCGTGAGCCGACACTCCAGTGGTGCAGCCTTCGAGCTTGTCGATGGTCACTGTGAATGGTGTCCCGAGCATTGATGTGTTGTCCGCCACCTGGTGCGGCAGGTCGAGTTCCTCGCTGCGGCTCAATGTTATAGGTGCGCACAGCACGCCCCTGGCGTATTTCAGCATGAAATTCACCTTCTCGGCCGTAATCTTCTCGGCGGCGATAATCAGGTCGCCCTCGTTTTCACGGTCCTCGTCATCCACCACGATGACAAACTTGCCCTCTCTGAAGTCGTCAAGAGCCTCCTCTATTGTGCTAAGTCCAAATCTTGCCATATTATTTTGAATCCTTTAATTCTTTAATCCTTTAATTCTTTAATATTTTAATTCTTTAATATTTTAATTCTTTAATATATTATATATAATAAGGTGTAATTGTCTTAATCAATACTGATGGTGACCTTCATTCCCTGTTCCACACGCCGGATGATATTCTCGCTTGCACTGACGATATTGCGCAGGTCGCGCAACAGGCGCAGTCGGAATCGCCACATCCTGAGGTAGAAGAACACTCCGAGTGGCAGAATCACTCCCGTTGCCACATTCAGCCATTTGCGCACAAAGGGTCGGGTGTGGGCATGGGTGGCAATGATGGGCAGTGCGTTAAGCTCGTTGAGGATGGTCTTGTCCTTAGTGTTCGACAGGTCTTCGATCACAGCCTCCATACGCTCGTTGATACCCTCTATCACCTGGTCGTCTCCAGGGCGGAAGAACACTTTTATCGGGTTGGGGGCCTTGAGCAGACTGTGCTCGTGTGAGTATTGTTTGATGTCGCGGCATATCCTCATCAGTTCCTCTGCGTCCTTGATATAGTCGGGGTCGTTGATGATAACTTCTTTCTTATATACATGTCGCTTGCTGCGTATTCCCAACATCTTGAACAGCACGTTCTTGTACACGTCGATGTTGAACACCGTGGAGTCGCTGTTGGCCTTGTATGTGAAGAACACCGCCAATGGCGCCAGTACGGCGGTGGATATCAGTTTGCCGAAAAGCACCGTCCAGTTGCCGTCGCGTGCCATCTTCATTCCCGAGTTCTCGAAGATGTAATACA
>CALZYS010000240.1 GCA_945830345.1 uncultured Prevotella sp. | reverse complement strand
TGCTCAATACCGTGGGCGACTGCCTCATAGTGACTGACGACAAAGGACATATACATTGGATGAACCGCACTGCCATCAACAGTCTCTGCGGATTTAGGATATATGACATCACCGACCTTGCGCCTGTCAACAGTAGTTTGCCGCAAATGATGCTCGAATTACGTGCGGGAGCCAAGAAAATGGCAAGGCTTAGAGTAAGAAACGGGAATGACGTAGTGGAAAGAGAATACTCAATAACCACTACCAATTTCTTTGACAAAGGATTCTATTATAAACTTTATTCCTTGCAAAACATTCACGAGGTGGTGCAGAGGAGCGAAAGCGAGGCACAACAACAACTTGTCAGAGTACTCACCCACGAGATTATGAACTCCCTTACGCCAATAATCTCACTGAGCGATACACTCACAGAGGGGATGAAGGACGAATCTCTCTCTCAAGACGACATCTCTCAGGCATTAAAGGCAATCAACAGACGCAGCAGCGGACTTCTGCATTTCGTGGAAAACTACCGTAAACTGCAACATATCTCCACTCCGCAATTTACCGACGTTAAACTCTCGGAGCTTATCTCCGACCTCCAGCAATTATTCCCAGCCCCATACTTCCACTTCAACTTAGAAGACACGGAACAAGTATTGCGCATCGATCGAAGTCAGATAGAGCAAGTACTTATTAATCTTTTGAAAAATGCGGAAGAAGCAGTAAAAGACATCGAGGACAAAAATATCTCCATTTCAGCAAGATCTGACAAGCCTCAACACATCATCACGATAAATGTAGAGGACAATGGCAGTGGCATTATGCCCGAAGTTCTCGACCGCATCTTCGTCCCCTTCTTCACTACAAAGCCCGGTGGCTCAGGCATCGGTCTCAGCATCTGCCGCCAAATAGCCTCACTTCACGGCGGCTCCATCACAGTGGCATCCACACCTCTTAAGCAAACCGTCTTCACCTTGCAATTGCCAATGTAAATCAACTTTCCTTACAGACGATATCAGAGAGGCGGTCAAAGTCGGAGCGGAAAAGGCGGTCTTGGATGACACGATACTTTTCAAACTCCGACTCTGCAAACACCTTGGCATATTCTGCCGTTATCTTGCCGGCATCCTGCAGAATGGCATCTCCACCGGCTTCAAGAATGATGTCGATTCTTTTTGCCCAGTCCTCCATTGTCATAGGAATATGTCGTTTAGCCATACGTTCAGCCATATCCAGCACACTGTTTACAAGCCGTCCCATATCCTCCAATTCATTGCCTTTGAGGTAATTCTTGGCTATGCAGACATCAGTTTTCACTATTTTACCGTCGGGGGCATTCTCCCATGAAGTGAGCCCCATGTGCTCCTTCTCTGCATTCGCCCGCTCAACGATAAGCTCCGCTGCAGTATGTCCATGCACAGCATAATGCATCTTGTTCTGCACTTTTTTGAAGAATAGGCGTGTGGTGGGAGCGTCTTTATTGTAATCTATGGCAGTGGCGTAGATGTCGGTCAGTTTCTGATAGAAACGTCGTTCACTCAAACGTATCTCTCTGATTTCTGCAAGCAGATGCTCGAAGTAATCTTCTCCTATAAACGATCCGTTCTCCATACGCTTTTTGTCTATGACATAACCACGTATTGCAAACTGGCGTATAACGTTTGTGCACCATTGTCTGAATTGCGTGGCGCGGATAGAATTGACGCGATAACCTACTGATATAATGGCATCGAGGTTGTAGAACTTCGTGAGATAGTTTTTTCCATCAGCGGCAGTTGCCGAGATTTTCTCGGTAACTGAATCTTCGATGAGTTCTCCACTTTTAAATATATTCTTCAGGTGCAAACCAATATTGTCGGTTGTACAGTCAAACAATGTAGCCATCGCCTTCTGCGTAGCCCAAACGGTCTCAGCCTTGTATAGCACTTGTATGCCATCCTCCTTGCCTGTTGCCACAAAAGTAAGGAATTCTGCCGTACTGTTTCTTATTTCATATTTCTTTGCCATGGTTTCCTACAAAAAGTTGTCTTAATACAGGCACAAAGGTAATAAATATTTTTGGAATTATAGAATATTTCAACGAAAATCAGTATCTTTTCGGCAAAATACTTGGAAAAGTAACATAAATATGTTATTTCCTTCCTTTTTACAATAGTTTGCGTTATTTTATCCCATAAGAATAGGCTGACAGATAAATTTGCTGTCAGCCTATCTGTCAGCGTATTAATAGCCTGATTATTAATTGTTTAATTTAGAAAAATGACAGATGACAGATGCTTTATAAAAAAATGCACGTATATAGGATATGTAATACACTCAAATAGAGGTTCAGAACGTGCGATTTCGCACACTCATCGTGCGGATTCGCACGCTATGGGAGTCGCTCAACGAGTATTAATATATTGGTTATTAATTGGTTATGAGTTTGGCACAGATATTGCTATGCAATTTGTACAAGGACAAGGATTATATTGTATGAAGACAAAGAAAATACAGATGATAAGGCGAATAATCGCATCCGGATTGTTCCTTATGGCGATGACTGCCATATATGGAGCAACGGAAAGGGATGTGGCAACGGGAAAGGACACGTTGCGACTCACCTTGCATGATGCCGTGGAGCTTGC
>CALZYS010000239.1 GCA_945830345.1 uncultured Prevotella sp. | reverse complement strand
TTTTGCTTTCGGGGGTGTTCGCTACAGTGGCATACCTACATGCATGCAAAAATACATCGGACTATACCATCACCGATATGGAGGGCAGGGTCATATCCAAAGGCAAACCCACATTCCCACTTGTGGGGGTGGGTAGCATTATCCTTGGCATAATGCTCGTCACGTCGCCTAATGTTTTTGTGGAAATCCTGATGTACATCATGGGCGGAATCCTCATCCTTGGTGCTCTCAACCAGTTTATGTCGCTCTATAATGCCCGTAGGTGGGGCAAGATGGCATGGGGATTCTGGGTCTCTCCCTCGCTCATCCTGCTTGCCGGACTATATGTAATGTTCCAACCAATGGATGCAGCTTCATTGCCGATGACAATAATCGGATGGTGTTGCCTGCTCTATGGAGCAAGCGAGGTGGTGAATGCCACTAAGATCAATCTTAAGAAACGTGGTATTGACAAGGCGGACATCGTCGAAACGGAAAGCGAGGACAAGAAATGAAGATTATCGGCATAGCTGGAGGCACAGGCTCGGGAAAAACCACTGTGGTGAAGAGAATTGTGGAGGCTCTGCCACCGCATTATGTGGCTGTCGTGCCTCTTGACTCTTATTACAACGACACCTCGCACATGACGGAGGAGGAGAGAAGGGCGATAAATTTCGACCATCCCGATGCCTTCGACTGGAAACTGCTCGTGCAGCACGTGAAATTGCTCAGAGACGGAGTGGCAGTGGAACAACCTACATATTCATATCTGAAAAGTAATCGTGAGAAGGCTACTGTGCATGTGGAACCCAAACCAGTGATTATCATTGAGGGTATCATGGCTTTACTCAACAAGCAACTTAGGGACATGATGGATCTCAAGATATTTGTGGATACCGATAGCGATGAGCGTCTCATTAGAAATATCCAACGTGACTGTGTGGAGAGAGGAAGAACAGTGGAGATGGTGATTGATCGTTATCAGAAGGTGCTCAAACCAATGCACGAACAGTTTATTGAACCGACGAAGAAGTTTGCCGATTTGATTATCCCGCTTGGAGGAGAGAATCGGTCGGGAATAAATATTTTAAAAAAGTATATAGAAGGAATTGTATCAATAAGTTGACAATGCTATATATATAATAAGGTGTAAACATACGTAATACAAATGAAAAACAAAGTATTCATGTTTGTCGTGCTGATGATAATGGCAGGACAGGCTTTGGCAAAGGGCAAAATGGAGAAATATGCCATTGGATTTTATAATTTGGAAAACCTCTTTGATACCATTCATGATGAGGGAAAGATGGACTCTGCATTTTTGCCTAAAGGAAGTTATAAGTGGGACACTGAAAGATATCAATTGAAGTTGCATAATCTGGCGAAGGTGCTCGGACAACTTGGCACCGACAGCATTGCCGATGGTTGTTCCGTCATTGGAGTGGCAGAAGTGGAGAATTCAAGGGTACTCGATGATTTGTGCGCCCAACCGCCGTTGAAGAGGAAAAACATGAGATATGAACATATCGAAGGACCTGATGTCAGGGGAATCGACTGTGCCTTGCTATACGACCCCTCCGTGTTTAAGGTGAGAGGCACTAAACTCGTGCCTTATGTGCAAGTGCTTGAGAAGGACAGTAATTATTTCACTCGCGGTTTCTTTATCGTTAGCGGCACTATGGCAGGCG
Organism: uncultured Prevotella sp.; assembly: GCA_945830345.1. Classification (GTDB taxonomy): domain Bacteria; phylum Bacteroidota; class Bacteroidia; order Bacteroidales; family Bacteroidaceae; genus Prevotella. The sequence goes on along the minus strand of CALZYS010000239.1, from coordinate 957 downwards.
AGCATTTGACGGTGGTGGTGAATCATCTGCCAAGTAGATACAGCGAAGAGTTTTATCGCAAACTCGGAGCAAGACAGTTGCGTGTAGTTGTGGATTCACTGTTAAAGGATGACCCTAAACTAAAACTCATTGTTATGGGCGACATGAACGACGATCCAATGGACGAGTCAATGGCTGTTGACCTTGAAGCCAAACGCTATCCGTGGGAGGTGAAAAACAGGAAAGACCTCTATAATCCATTCTGGAATACACTTGTGGAAGGGCACGGCACTTTAGAGTATATGGGAAGATGGAATCTCTTTGATCAGATTATTCTGTCAAAATCTCTCGTGGATAATTCAAGAAGACCCAAATACAAGTCGCTCACATTCTATGGACACAACGTGTTCTGTCGCGACTATATGCTCGAACCCGATGGCCCGTTTAAAGGAACACCACTTCGCACTATCATAGGCCAGAGGTGGCTAAAGGGATATAGCGACCATCTGCCGACGGTGGTGTATTTAATGAAGAATGAATAGTGAAGAATGAAGAATGATGAGTGAATAAAGGTTAAATATTAGGGCGAAATGAAATTTTCTTAATTCATAATTCTTAATTCTTAATTTTTCTTCGTACCTTTGCACCCCAAAAGTAAGAATATATTAAATTGTAATTATAATAATAGAATTAAAAATGAAAAAAGGTATTCATCCCGAGAACTATCGCCCCGTCGTATTTAAGGATATGTCCAACGGCGATATGTTCCTTACACGTTCCACTGCCAAGACAAACGATACAGTGGAATTTGAAGGCGAAACTTACCCAGTGGTAAAAGTCGAAATCTCAAGCACCTCTCACCCGTTCTATACCGGTAAGAGCAAGCTTGTCGATACAGCTGGACGCGTTGACAAGTTCTTCAGCCGCTACGGTAAGGCAGCCAAGAAATAAGATATTATTCTTAAAATTGGACTCATT
>CALZYS010000238.1 GCA_945830345.1 uncultured Prevotella sp. | reverse complement strand
ACTTCTACAAGTTTGGTGATGCTGACTATGCAGAGGGTAGCTCAGTAACTCTTACAGAGTCTGCTACTCTGACTGCAATGACTAAGATTAAGAATGGTGATTACGCTGTATTCGAGTCTGCTTCTACATCTAAGGACGTTTATGTTCTCAACCCGATTTCAGAAGAGAAGATTATCTCTGTTCTCGCTGGTACTGCTGTTGTTGACGAGGAGGCTACTGCTTCATCTAAAACTGGTACTATCTACAAGATTGAGGGAGGCGAAATTTCTGCCGACAAGATGGACTTCTTCGTTAAGAACCTCGAGTTTGGTGCTATCGCAAGTGCAAGTGCAGCTGCTAAGTATCAGGTTCCTGCTGGTCAGGAGGCTTACATCAAGATGAACAATACTAACATCTCATTCTTGGTTGCTGAGGGCGAGACTGTAAATGTACACGTTATCTGCTCTAAGAACGCTTGCAAGAATATTGACTCTGATAAAGAGGCTGACCGCCAGTGCAAGGTGAATGTTGACGGTACAGTTTACGGTTGTGCCGACATGAATACCGGAACATACGATGTTACAGATGCAGAAGGAAAGGTTGTGACACTTCCTACCAACGAGATTAAGTTCTCTCTTGGTGAAGGCGTTCACACATTCAAGAAGTTCTCTGGTACTGGTAACATCCTGATTTCTTCTATTAAGATTACTCCTGTAAAGGGTACAGGCATCAACGCTGTTAACGGCGAGAACAAGGCTTCAAAGAATGGTAAGGTTATCAAGAACAATCGCGTTGTCATCGTTAAGGATGGCGCAGAGTTCTCAGTAACTGGTGCACAGCTGAAGTAATACTGAACTCACGTTCTAATAAATAATTATAAAAGCTCCGGCATAAGAAATATGCCGGAGCTTTTAAATTATCAGTTATCAAGTTTATTTCGCTGACCAGAGTTTAACGGCATATATCACCATGTCGCCTGTTGTGCCGGAGATTGTTACTTTATATCGGCATTGCGGGTCGAGATTTATTTCGGCGGTGTTGGATTCCATGTTCTTGCCAGGGGCGGGAGCACCTTCTATGATTTGCTCTTCTCCTGTTGAGAGGTTTGCTGCTTTTATCCTCACGCTTGTGGATGAACCTCCCGAACCGGTGTAGTAGAACTTAATGCGGCGGTAGGCTTCTATGCAATAGGTGATATTCTTGTCAGTGCCTACTACGTAAGAGGAATTATCTGCCATCTCTTTCTTGTCTTCCGATATTACAGCATACCTTGGCAGTACCCCTCCACATTCCTTGTCAGTTTCAGGGTCAATGAAAGCCTTGGGATTTTTCTTGGCAAGAACCTCGTTAGCCATGGGGTTGACGTATTTTATCCACTCGTCATAACCATCACGCATCTGTGTCTTTCCCGGATTACCCTTGATGCCATCTTTATCCACAAATATCACATCAGATGACCATACCAACTCATAATCCTTGCCGCTCGCTACAATAGGCTTTCTGTAGATAGTCTTTGCGGGCAAGGTCTTGTATAGTTTGATGGCATAGAGTCGTCCGTCTGCCATTGCATCAGTGGCAGTAACCTCATTGTTGACATTCTTGTCCAAATCCTTAATCACTTCTGTCTCCTTGCCATCCGAATTTCTATATACGAACTTAACGATGGCAGTCTGCTTAACATAGAATGTATATCCAGAGGAAGTCTTCGACACCCAAGAACAATGTTTGTCTTTCACCTGTGTGTCTCCCTTTTTGCCTATAGTGCCAAGTGTGTCGGTGAAAACAACATCGTTCAACTGGAGATATTCGCAGTCATGTCCTATGGAAAGTTGGGGAGAATGGTAGATGCCCGATGGACGTGTGACTTCGATAAACTCATCCTTTACTGGCTGGATATTAATGTAGTCGATGCGTGAGCGGCTTTCGTTTACCTTGTCCTCAACAAGACCAGCCACAAAGTCAATGCGTATTTCATCTCCGCGTTGCAGCGATAAAGCATTGCGTGTCTTTCTAATGCTAAGGTCATTATTTGCAGTAGTGGTCAACCATTCGTCAATGAGCTTGCCGTTGATAGACACTCCAACATAGTTGGCACCGCTTTTCTGGTTGAATACCGCGGTCTCAATGGCATAACGTCCCGTCTCGCCTTCCCATGTGCCGCAGATGGCTCCAGGACCTTGGTCGCCCACAACGACACTGCCGTTGGATGCGGATTCATTCTTTTCGAGGAAGGCAATGCCCGATATATACATATCCTCAGCCTCGTTCTTACCCTCATGCCATCTATTATTTGGTGAGCCGAACGTCCATACGTCGCCTTTGACCACAGAACCGTCAGCCTTAACAGCATCCACTCGCCAATAATACTTTATGCCTGTAGAGAGCGAAGGGGGAACGAGCGAAAGCAAGGAAGTCTCGCCAATGAGATTCCTGTTGAGCGAGGATTCCTTGTCGGAGAGATATACCTTATATTTTACGGCATCGGCTGCCTGACACCATGTGAGAGGCATATCCGTGCAGAACTCAGTGCCTGACGACGGATAACGCAACCAAGGAGTCACGGAGCCTGATTCGGGATAGGGCTTGGTGGCTTTGTTGGATGCAGTGGTGAAGGTGTATAGCGGAGACATGTGCTCCTTGCCATCCACTATAGCCGCCACTCGCCA
>CALZYS010000237.1 GCA_945830345.1 uncultured Prevotella sp. | reverse complement strand
TTTGCAATAAGCAAAATCAGTATAGGGCGCATTTGTTTGCCTGTCCTTTTCTTGATGTGTTCAAGGACAGAGGCAAGGAGACCATTTGAATGTGACAATGCATCATTAAACAATGCAGAAAATTCGTTCAAATCTCCCTCAATCGGTCGTTTTATAGTAGCTAAATAATCCATTTACAGAATTTTGTGACAAAATTAGTGAAAAAATCTCAGATTTGAGAAATTTTTTAGTAATTTTACACGCAAAATAATGAAGATTATGAATAAATTGTTTCTTTTGGATGCTTATGCACTAATTTATCGTGCATATTACGCATTAATTCGCAACCCGAGGATCAATTCCAAGGGAATGAACACATCGGCCATAATGGGCTTCGTGAATACAGTGAATGAGGTTCTCAACAAGGAGAATCCCACACATATAGCAGTGGCTTTCGACCCCTCGGGACCCACTTTCAGGCATGAGGAGTATCCTGAGTACAAGGCACAACGTGAACAGTGCCCGGAGGACATCAAGATGTCGGTGCCAATTATAAAGAAAATTCTTAATGCTTGGAATATCTGCATACTGGAAAAAGAAGGTTACGAGGCTGACGATGTCATAGGTACGGTTGCCCTCAAGGCTGGCGAAAACGGGTATCAGACCTACATGCTCACTCCCGACAAGGACTACGGACAGTTGGTGAGGGACAATGTTTATATGTACCGCCCGAGGTTTGGCAATGCTGGTTATGATGTGTTGGGTGTGGAAGAGATCAAACAGAAGTATGACCTCACTACCCCACTCCAGGTGATCGACCTGTTAGGACTGATGGGCGATGCATCGGACAATATTCCGGGATGCCCAGGCGTAGGTGAGAAGACCGCCATCAAACTCATCAAGGAATATGGCAGTATCGAAAACCTCGTGGCAAGCACAGACTCACTCAAAGGTGCGATGAAAAAGAAGGTGGAAGAAAATAAGGACAAGATTGTCTTTTCAAAATACCTCGCCACCATCAAGACTGATGTTCCGATGTCAATCGACTTTGATGAACTGAAGGTGAAGGAGCCGAACGAGGAGGAATTGAAGAAACTGTTCGACGAACTGGAGTTTAAGACTCTTACTGACAGAATCCTTAAAAAGAATCAAAAAGTACAAAAGAAAGTAGAACAACAGCTCGATTTATTTGTAGATTTTTCGACCGACGGGGAGGAAAGCTCAGAATTTTCAAGTTTTGCGAGCCTAAAAGACACGCCTCACGACTATAAACTTGTTGGTAATGAGGAAGAAATGCGCAAACTTTATGATTTTTTGATGACAAATGAAATTCTGAGTTTAGACACGGAGACCACTTCAACCAATGCTATCGAGGCAGAATTGGTGGGATTGAGCTTCGCGGTGGAGGAAAACAAGGCATTCTACGTGCCTGTTCCGGCAAAACGTGAAGAAGCCTTGCGAATTGTTAATATCTTCAAACCGTTGTACGAAGACGAGAAAATCCTAAAAGTGGGACAGAACATCAAGTATGACCTTGAGGTATTGGCCAACTATGGAGTCAACCTCGCGGGCAAGATGTTCGACACAATGATTGCCCATTATGTCATCCAACCCGAGCTGTACCACAATATGGACTATCTGGCCGAGATATACCTTAAATATAAAACCATCCATATCGACGAACTGATTGGACCTAAGGGCAAAGGTCAGAAAAACATGCGCGACCTTAGTCCCGAACAGGTATATGAATATGCAGCCGAGGATGCTGACGTGACTCTCAAATTGAAGAATATCCTGGAAAAAGAACTCAAGACGAACGGGGTGGAACATCTGTTCTACGACATCGAAATGCCTTTGATGCCAGTATTGGCAAGTATGGAAATGAACGGAGTGAGACTCGACACGGAATCACTAAAAGAAACGTCAGATGTTTTGACTACAAGAATGAAGTCTATCGAGCATAAGATTTACGAACTTGCAGGTGAGGAATTCAATATCGCCTCACCAAAACAAGTAGGAGAAATCTTGTTTGACAAACTGAAGATTGTTGAGAAGGCTAAGAAAACAAAGACAGGACAATACGTGACCAACGAGGAAGTGCTGCAAGGACTGAAGCATAAGCACGAAATCGTGGAAAACATACTGGAACACAGAGGTTTGAAGAAGTTATTGGGAACATATGTGGATGCCCTACCCTCGCTCATCAATCCTCGTACAGGTCATATCCACACGTCATTCAATCAGACTGTGACTGCTACAGGCCGACTGTCGTCGAGCGATCCAAACCTGCAGAACATACCGGTGAGAGGTGAGGACGGAAAGGAAATCCGCAAGGCATTCATTCCAGAACCAGGTTGTCTGTTCTTTTCAGCAGACTATAGTCAGATTGAACTCCGCGTGATGGCTCATCTTAGCGACGACGAAAATATGATAGAGGCATTCCGCGAGGGTTATGACATCCACGCTGCCACTGCCGCCAAGATATATAAGGAGAATATAGAAGATGTGTCGCGCGACCAGCGAACAAAGGCGAAGCGCGCCAACTTTGGTATTATCTATGGTATCACTGTGTTCGGACTTGCCGAACGACTCGACATAAGTCGCGACGAAGCTAAACAACTGATTGACGGCTACTTCGAGACATTCCCGAAGGTGAAGGAATACATGGAAAAAGCCAAGGA
>CALZYS010000236.1 GCA_945830345.1 uncultured Prevotella sp. | reverse complement strand
GCAAGTCGAAGGTGAGACGATACTTGCCAGCGTATGTCACTCGCCATTTGTTGTCGGGGTCGCCGGCGTGCATGATGAACTTCTGTGCCGTTATGTTCGACTTGCTAATTTCCGCACCATTGTTCTCAGGACGGATAAAAGGAGCGTCCCAACTGCCAGTAGTCAGACAGAGTTTCATCTCACCTGCATATAGCGAGCCTTCCCATGAGAAAACCAAAGCATCGTCGGCTGAGGCCTGCAGGGGTGTAGGATTGCCTATGTCCCATCCGTTGGGAGTGGCATCGCCCACCATAAAGAGGGAAGAAGTCTTGATAGGCAAGTTTCCTTCTATGATTACAGGGTCTTTTTCTTCGTCGCAGCCGACAAGACATAAAGCCATGAGAGTTGCGGCAAGACCGGAAAATATATTCTTCAATTTCATAATCGTTGTCATTAATAATGTTATACTTACTCCTTAGTCATTATATCCCGGATTCTGTTTCAAAGCCCTGTTGGCATTGAGAATAGGACGCATAATCGGGAATATTTCTGTATGAGAGTCGGCATCCGGTGTCTTGTCCCACCAAGAACCGGAGGTGAACTTTCCGAAACGGATAAGGTCGATGCGGCGGCGGCTTTCGGCAAAGAACTCACGTCCCCACTCGTCGAGCATCTCATCCATGTCGAGCTGGGCATTACCCTCAGGAGCATAGAGCACTTGCTGCAGGTTCTCCTCGGGATAGTTGCGGCGGCGCACTGAATTGAGCAGTCGTGCTGCCTCGGCTTTCTTTCCCTGACGCAATTTGCATTCCGCAAGTGAATAGATTACTTCGGGCAGGCGTATCTCTGTGTAGTCGCTTTCCATCTGGTGAATGTCGTCATCGGTATAGAATGGATATTTGGCGAAATGCCATCCTGAGTTGTGGTCGCCATCGCGCAGCGTACTTGTTGTGGCGGCAAGCCATTTGTTTGGATCCAGTCCCTGGAACTTACCCACAGCGTCGCGGATATACAGCTCGTAGTCAACCTCGGGAGCCTTGACTCTCTTCGTGGCACCATTCTCGTCCTTGTATTCGAGATAACCATAAAGGAACATTCCCTCGCGGCGGCTGTCGCCAAGATTACGGTATAGTTTCAGGCGCACGTCGCCTGGATACTTGCGGAACTTCTGCACTGTCATACCCAACTGATAATCCAAAGGCTCGCCATTGGGAGCATAGCTTGGCGAGGCGGCATACTTTGTATTGTGGTCACCAGCTTTGCTCTTGGAGTCGTTGAAATAATATCGGGCACGGGCGGGAACAGTCCACCAATAGGTGTCGCCCTGATACTGCCAATATGTGTAACCAGCATCGGCGGGAAAACCGAACAATACCTCATCGCAGTTGTCGTTGTCCCAGTCGAAAGCAGCGTCCCAACGGTCAGCCACTGCATACTTGCCGTAATCTCCATCTACTATTTTCTGTGCTATTGCGGCACACTCGTCATATTTCTCCTCACCGATATACACTTTTGCATTTAGGTAGAGACGCACGAGAAGGGCGGCAGCACTTGCCTTTGTCCATTGGCCTTGTATGGTCGAATTAGTCCCAAGGCTCGTTTTCTCGGTGAGCATGGGTATTGTCTCCTGCAATTCTGTCTCGATGAAATCGAATATTCTCTTAGGCTCCACCTGAGTCTCAGTATTCAGCGACACGTCATTGTAGCTAACAGCAAGTGGTACATTGCGGAAGGCATCAAGCAGTCGGATGTAAAACCATGCGCGCAGCACCCTGCACTGTGCCTTGAGATTGTCAAACTCAGCCTGCGAGAAGCCAAACTTATCCGGCGAGAGCGTATTAAGGTCTTCAATGACATAATTGGCCTGCATGATGCCCTGGAAGCATCCGTTCCATTCTGTCTGGGCATCTCCTCCGTCCTCCACGTTCCACTCATGATAGTGCAGGCGGCGCCATTTGCCTCCGTCGTCCCACCATCCGTCACGTGTGGGGGTGATGAGCTGGTCGGCCGACAGTTCGTTGAGCACGTGCCGGCTCTGTATGCTCCAGAAAGCATGTTCAAATGGGCGGAAGGTGGCACGCACGACATCCATCTTCGTATTATAGTAGTTTTGTGTGCCCACCTGGTCGTAAAGAGTCTCGTCGAGGTCTGTACAACCCGTTAGTGTGGCTGCACATAGAGCCGCAGAAACTAAATATTTGAATATCTTCATATCTTTATCTGAATTAATCGTTATTAGAAATCAATTTGCATGCCTACGATAAACTGGCGGGTTGAGGGGAAATAGGTTCGTGAGCCTTGTCCACCCGGAGTGAGTCCGTTGACTTGATATGTCGAGGGGTCAACGCCGCTGAACTTTGTCAGTGTGAACACATTCTTCACTGTGCCATAGAGCCTGATACGGTCGATGAAACGGCAGTTCTCCGCCTTTAGTGTATATCCTAATGTAATCATGTCGAGCTTGAGATAGTCACCACGCTCAAGGAAATAGTCACACACAACGGGGTTGGCTGTCGATGAAACCACGAAATTCTTGGCGTATGCCTTCTTCAGACGGTTACCAGTGAAGTTGCGTGTGCCATAATAGAAGTCATGGATATTGAAGAGGTCGAAGCCGAATGCCCCACGGAAGAACAGCGAGAGGTCGAAATCCTTGTAGCGGAAGTTGTGTGACGTTGACATGGTGAACTTGGGCATACCATTGCCCACCACAGTTCGGTCGG
>CALZYS010000235.1 GCA_945830345.1 uncultured Prevotella sp. | reverse complement strand
GGCACGTCCTCGCAGCTTGTGAACGAGAAGACTGCCATTGTAATCGCGAATAATGAATAAAAAAGCTTTTTCATATCTATTGTGTTATTTTGTTTATACTTTAGTTATTTCTTTACTACGTCGGCCTCGGTGCGCAGATATATCTGCCAGTCGGAGTCCTGTATTGATTTTTTTCCATATATGGTGAAGATTCCCGTTATGTCAAGTTTGCCAAAAGGGATGACAGAATTGGCAAAATCAGCGTATGTACTGGTGCGCACATATACTTTGGAAAGTCCAATGATACCCTGATTAACCTCCGTCTGATTATTGGAAGCATCTGCCTCGGCAGCCCATACTCTCGGAGGTTTATTTCCTTCCTTTTCCTCCTTCTCTTCTTCTTCAGTCTTTAGAGTCACATCCCTGATAACCATCAGCCTTCCCACATTCTCACTCATATATGCGGCGTCCTTCACCTTAGTCTTGTCAAACTCAATGGGTTTAATCTTCGAGGCATCTGGAGCACCAAGCAACTTGAAACTCTGATTCCAAAGGGCGCGACTTATACGACCTACACTTGTATTACCAGATGGACTAACATAATACACTCCCAACTGAGGCTGATAACCGTATGTTCCTATCCACAGTTTGCTCAGGTCAACAAGAATCTCCTGTCCTACAGGCAAGTATGCAAACAATCCGCCTACTCCAACGCTGATGATGATAGCTCCGGTGCCATCGTCAATAACCACCTTGGAATAGATATTTCCCTCAATGTCATTGCCAAGCACACGTCCCTTAATTTTCAGGTCCTTGCCTATCTCAGTCAATCCATACTGCTGGGCAAGAGTGGATTTATACATGTCCTTGAGTTCCTTGATAGTCACCACGTTGGTTTCCTCCAAGGCATTATTGCCGAAGGTGTCCGCAGTGGTCTTTCCCGGATTGTCCCAATCGCCGTCCTTGCATCCAGTGACGATGCAGCAGAGGCATGCCAATATTATATATGTTATCTTCTTCATATTCATAGCGTTATTAGAATCTGTAAGTTATGTTGAGCATTCCGTTAATTCCGTAGGCATAGAACTTCTTGGGGTTCATCGTGAACAAATATCCACGTGATTTATCCGAAGCGGTCAGGTCGCTGCGGCTCTGCTCATATCCTCCTGTGCAGATGTTGCGGTTGTTGAGGATATTGGTCAGGGTGAGGTTAATTGAGAGTTGACCCTTCTTCATTCGAATGAGCTTGCCTATGCTTGCGTCGAGCATAAAGCCGCCGTTGCCTTCTGTCTGCGGGAGGATATTATAATTACCGTCGTTGTCAGCAGTACCTTGATCCTCGACAACCTTTTTATATCTGTGATATACCGAAGGACTGAGATAGATGCGGTCGTAATAGTTGCCGCTCAAGTCGAGGAACCAACCCTTCTGGCTATAGCTGAGCGTGATGCTCTGAGCCAAAAGCGGTGTGCCCGACTCACGGAATCCATTCAGATAGCAGATGTCATCGCCGTAGGTTCCACTCGTCGAGAGCATATAGCGCACTGTCGGGTCGCTGGCATATTTAGCCTCACTGACAGTACCGATGGCCTTGATGTTGAATGCGGAAGTTATCTTGAAGTTCAGTCCGTACTCCACTCCGTAGTATTCCTTCTCGATGTCGGTGAGAGAAACGTAAGAGAACGAGTTCTCGTCGTCGAAATAGAAGCACTGCCACTCTGTTGCGTCCTTTATGCGTGAATAATAGGCATTCACGTTGGCACGCAACCAAGAGGTGTTGAGCTGATAACCTACCTCAGCCGAGAACACCTTCTCGTTCTTCAGGTTGGTGACGAAGTCGTTGTTGATTTCGGGTGAAGCGAAGGCTGTTGAGGCAGTAGGAGTGCGCCATTCATATCCAGCACCGAGCTGAACAACATGTCCCTTGCCGAGGTTGACCGTGATACCGGCCTTGCCGCCGCCGTCGAGGAAGTGCGCCGTACCGCTCTTGCCGTAGGAGTTGTCCTTGGCAAGTCCGTTGCGCATCTTACCATCGCGCTGCATCTGAGTGCCGCCCACACGTCCACTGATAAATCCGTGAATACCAGCGAATGTGCCGCTATATGTAGCCCAGAAGTCAGCCTTATCGACGAGGATGTTATAGTCATATCCAAACTTGTCGCCCTCCTTCACCACGGCATTCGGATTGTTGAGGTCATACTGTATCTCCTCGGAGTTCTTGTCGTATGTGCCGAGGGCATAATAGTTGAGATTGTGGAACTGTGTGGCTCCAAGCAAGTCGTCCATCGTCTGATAGTGCATACCCTTAGTGGTGCCGAGGTTAAGTCCCATCACGAGCTTCGAATTCTCCGTCAGGTTCATGTCGAGAGTTGATGACAGCTTGACGTCCAACTGGTTGTTGTGCTTTGCCTGAATATAGTACATGGCATCAGCCCCCTGCTGGCTTGCTCCCACGTTGGCGGCATAAAGGCGGTCGAAGTCAATCTGACGGTTAGCCTTGTTTGACGAGAGATAGTCGTATGCCGTCTGCCAAGCGTTCCATGCCGACTCAGTGCGATAGCTCAGGTCGTTCTCGTTCCATACATTAAAATAGCTGCTCGGCAGCACCTTCCAGTAGTCGGGATGGGGATTGTCGCTGTTGTTATAACTAAGCTTCGTGCTCTTATACATACTGTACTTGCCCGTGAGCGAGGTTGTCAACTTCATGTCGTCGTTGATTTTCCAGTCCCA
>CALZYS010000234.1 GCA_945830345.1 uncultured Prevotella sp. | reverse complement strand
GAATTTGGATTTAATTTGCCTGAAGACCAGGTGGCACTTGAGCCGCCTTACAAGGCATTTACAAATGATGACGGGTCGGTTGACAAAGTTTATCGCCGTGACGAGTGCCGACTGATGGTGCTCCACCGTAAGAGTCAGAAGATTGAGATGTATAAGACTGACGACGACGGCAAGGAAATAAAAGGACCTGATGGTAATGGAGTCTATATGACATTCCGTGACGCCATCAAATACTTCGATGAGGGCGACACATTCGTCTTCAACGACACGGCTGTTTTCCCGGCACGACTCTATGGTACAAAGGAGAAAACCGACGCAAAAATCGAGGTATTCTTGTTGAGGGAGTTGAATGCTGAGTTCCGCCTATGGGATGTATTGGTGGAACCGGCACGCAAGATTCGTATAGGCAACAAACTGTTCTTCGATGGCGACGGACCAATGGTGGCTGAGGTGATTGACAACACCACAAGCCGAGGACGAACACTGAGATTCCTCTACGACTGTCCTCATGAGCAGTTTAAGAGAGAGCTCTTCGGACTGGGCGAGGCTCCGCTGCCCAGATATATCGTTGACCGCCGTCCTGCCACTCCCGACGACATGAATAACTTCCAAACCATATATGCCAAGAACGAGGGTGCTGTAACCGCTCCTGCGTCTGGACTGCATTTCAGTCGTGAGATGCTTAAGATGATGGAGATAAGGGGTATCAATTTTGCATACATCACACTGCATTGCGGACTTGGATGCTTCGACCCTATAGAGGTGGAAGACCTGTCGAAGCACAAGATGAACTCAGAGCAGATGAGAGTGAGCAAGGAGGCATGCGAACTGGTCAACAAGACCAAGGACAATGAACATCGTGTGTGTGTTGTGGGAGTAAGTACGGCGCGCGCCACAGAAACGGCTGTTGGCACTGACGGCAGACTGAAGGAGTTTGACGGATGGACCAACCGCTTTATCTTCCCGCCATACGATTATGGACTTGCCAACTCGATGATTGTCAATTTCTATCATCCCGAGTCTATTATGGTGATGGCAACAGCAGCATTCGGCGGTTACGACCTCGTGATGGAGGGATACAAGAAAGCCCTAAAGAACGGCTATCGATTCGGGTGCTATGGTGATGCAATGCTGATACTGGATGATTGAAAATGAAGAATGAAGAGTGAAGAATGATTCACAAGGTATATTTCAGTCTCGGCTCCAACCTTGGTGACAAGGAAGGAAACATACGTGAGGCTATCAGGAGAATAGGGGAGTTGATTGGCGAGGTTGACCGCCAGTCAACTCTCATTGTTACCGAACCATGGGGGTTCGAGTCGTCCAATACGTTTGTCAATGCAGCCATTCGTTGCATCACTTCTCTTTCTCCCCATGAGATTCTCAGTATCACGCAAGACATTGAGCGTGGCATGGGGCGCACCATAAAGACGGTGGATGGACATTATCACGACCGCATCATCGACATCGACATCCTTATGTATGATGATCTTCGCATGGATTCTCCCCAACTCACTCTCCCGCATCCCCTTATCCGTGAGCGCGACTTTGTGATGATTCCTCTTTCAGAAATTTATAATAAATAATACCCGAGAAGCATTAAATCTATATTATTTTCAACTAAAAATAAATATTTCTTCAATAAAATTTGCGTATTTAATTTATTATGCATAAATTTAATACCGCATGTATAAATATTGCTATTTTATTTATTGGGGACAAAGGTAAACAATAATTTTGAAATAACAAAAGAAATTATAGAAAATCTTCTAATTTTCTTTTAAATTGTTATAGATTTCCCAATAATTGTTGTTTTTTCTATTGATTTTCGACTGCGGATGCCACTGGGAGCGCAGGCGTCTTACCTGCGGCTTGTCGAGAAAGCATTTACGGCGGGCGGTCTTACACGAGGTAAGACCCTACATCACAAAAATATTGTATAGGGGTATATACAATAATGCCTATCCTTATGTCATAAGAACAGGGCATCGTAATGATATAAGAATAGGGCATCGTAATGATATAAGAATAGGGCATCGTAAGGACAACTGAATAGGGCATCGTAAGGACAACTGAATAGGGCATTCAGTTGACAACTGAATAGAGTATTCACTTGTCAACTGAATGGTAAGGGATAGTCCTATTCCGTCAGGAACGGGAAATAGATAACGTTATAACTGAGTTTGATGACATTGCGACTGTCGTCGTTGTCACTAAGTATCAGATAAGAAGGCATCTTGGGATTGTCGGTGGTGATGGTGAATGTCTTCGCCTTGTTATGACCGAAAGGATACAGGGCAAAATCCATCTTGGCATTCTGATAATACCATGCTCCACTGCCATATCCGCTCTGGTTGAACTGCATCGACACCTTGTCATCACCTATCAGTGTGACATCCATGTTCAAACCTCCATTGTAGGCATTTCCGTCGGAAGCAAGACTGGCGAAGTGGAATCCAAAACGTCCATTGAATGTTCCTATAAGACCATATATCAACTCATCACCAATCTCATTGAGTCCCTGATGGAAATAGTTCCATGCAATCTGACCGTATGTTCCCATGTCGGGGAAATAGCAGAACCACTGATAGCCAATGAGCAACTGATTGAGTGGCTGTGCCACCTGCTTGAGCACTACTCCACTGCCATTGTCAGCCTCGTAAGTGCCGTCGGCAGAATACTTGAAGCCGGTAATCTCCACACCGTCAACAT
>CALZYS010000233.1 GCA_945830345.1 uncultured Prevotella sp. | reverse complement strand
CATATAGCGACATGCCGCAAACCGACCTGGCAACTGACGATGCCGTGTCGAACGACGCTTCGAACAGCTATAAGAAAATGGCTACTGGTTCGTGGACGGCCGAAGTGAATCCCGTAAGCAGATGGAACGATGCCTTCCATGCCATTCAGTATTGTAATCTCATGATTGCCAATGCTGAAAAGGTAGTGTGGTCATATACCGACGAAAGCGTCAACCAGATGTTTATCGACAACTATCTCGGTAATGCCTACGCATTGCGTGGTCTGCATCACTTCTATGCCCTCCGTGCTCATGCCGGTATGGCTGAGAAGGACGGTGAATTGCTCGGTATTCCTATGCACCTTGAGTATGTGGATGGAAATGCTGACTTCAACGAGGCTCGCTTAACATTCAAGGAGTGCTACGACCTTATCATGGCCGACTGGAACAAGGCTTTGGAATATCTTCCCGAGCAGTATAAGTCAATTTCAAATGCGTCTGAGATTCCAGCTAAATACACCAGCATCGGTGCAGATATGACTGGATATAACAAGGCTTTCGGTGATCATCATCGTGGTAAGATTGACGGTCGCATCATTGCAGCCTTCAAGGCTCAGCTCGCCCTTCTCGCAGCATCTCCTGCTTACAGTAAGGCTGGTGCCTGCACTTACACCGAGGCTGCCAAGTTTGCTGCCGATTGCCTCGCCAAGTTCGGTGGTTTGGCTAACATGCAGAGTGATGGTTGGAAGATTTTTGACAACACTACTTTCCTGAACAACTTCGGTGCTGCCGATGAAGCTCCTGCTGAAATCATTTGGCGTGCTAACATCAACAAGACCCAGAGCTATGAGAAGGACAACTATCCTCCATCGATCTTCGGTAGCGGACGTGTTAATCCTACACAGAACCTTGTTGACGCATTCCCGATGGACAACGGTATGCCTATCACTGCTGACGGTTCGGGCTATGATCCCAACAACCCCTACGAGGGTCGCGACCCGCGCTTGAAGATGTACATCTTGGTTAATGGTTCGAAGATGGGTCATAATAATACAGTCATCAACACTGCAGAGGATGCTAATACTCTCGACGGACTCAACAAGGAGAATGGCAAGTCAACAGTCACAGGTTACTACCTGAGAAAGTTGCTTCGTTCTGATGTGAACTGTAACGATGAGGCCTCGACATTCAACCACCTGCAGATCCGTATCCGTGCAACTGAGATATTCCTCGACTATGCCGAGGCTGCCAACGAGGCAGAAGGTCCTAAGGCAAAGGTGGGCGGTGCCGGTTACTCTGCATACGATGTCATCAAGGCTCTCCGCAACCGTGTTGGTATTGGCGACATCAATGGCGAAGACCCCTATCTTGAGGAGTGCGCAGCATCAAAGGAGAAGATGCGCGAGCTTATCCGCAACGAGCGTCGTCTCGAACTCTGCTTCGAGAACAACCGCTTCTGGGATTTGCGCCGCTGGTTGGCTCCTCTCAAAGAGCCTGCCAAGGGTGTGAGCATCACTACCAAGACAGACGGAACTCTCCACTACGAGGTAATCGAAGTTGAGAAGCGCAACTATCAGGACTATATGTACTATTGTCCAATACCTTACTCAGAGATATTGAAGTGGAGCAATCTCCAGCAGAATTATGGATGGTAATTAATAAAAAACTAACATTGAGATTATGAAATTGAATAATATATTTAAGTATATGTCAGCCGCAGTCTTGGCATTGGGCTTTGCCTCTTGCGAGAACGGCGACAAGGATTTCCCCGACTACGAGGAGCAGACTGTATATTTCCCGTATCAGTATCCTGTTCGTACACTCGTTATGGGAGATGACGAATATGACACAACGCTCGACAAGCAGCACAAGTGTAAGATAATGGCAACCTTTGGTGGTTCTTACAACGGCTCTAACGGCAGTGTGCAGGTGGCTGTTGACAATAGTCTCGTCAATGGACTTACCTTTGCCAACGGTACTCCCATCAAGGCAATGCCCGAAAGCTATTATACACTCTCTACCACCAACCTTGAGTTCAATGGAACATATAATGGTGCTACTGAAGTGCAGCTCACCGATGAGTTCTTCAATGACCCCGATGCAGCCAAGGGCGTGTATGTTATTCCACTCGTGATGACAAGTCAGAAGGGATTCACTGGTATCCTCGCAGGTACTCCTAATGAGGAGGGTGCTACCCCTTCACGTTTTGACGAAGGCGCATGGAAGGTTAAGCCTATGGACTATGTGCTCTATTGCGTGAAGTATCTCAACAAGTACTCTGGCTTCTGGCTTGCCGAGGGTAAGGACATCATTAACGACGAGATCGGACAGAAGACTCAGGAGCGCAAGGCTACATCTGTAGAAAAGCGCAATGTGATTGAGATTAAAACCAAGTCGCTCTCGCAGTCAGTCCTCACTGTCAGCTATCCTTTCGAGTACTGGGGTGTTGATGAGAAGGGTAATCCTAAGGTATTTACCAAGACTCTCACAGCAGACCTTCTGCTTGCCTTCGACGATGCTAACAACTGCACTATCACTTCACTCACCGAGGGCGTAACAGCTTCTGGTAGCGGTAAGTGGGAAGACAATGGTGCCAAGAAGGCATGGAACGAGAAAGACCGTGATATGATCGACGTGTCATACAAGGTTGACTTTGGCGGTGGCTTCACTGCAGAGACTACTGACAATCTCATTTGGCAGCGCTCTGGTGTGACCGTTGAGGAGTTTTCACCTATTTATAATAA
>CALZYS010000232.1 GCA_945830345.1 uncultured Prevotella sp. | reverse complement strand
AGGCAAATCACTGGAATAATGTAATTAACAATCTTTTTCATCTTCTTAGATATTAAATGTTTGACTTTTTTCTTGTTTTCGAAATCGGGTGCAAATATAATGGCAAAAATTGGAAAATAGACAAAATGACGTAAATATTTGTTACAATTTAACAGTTGGACTTTCATAGTTAACCACCTTTTGAATTTTAGCACTTAAGATTGAAAAAAAGAAAAAAGTGGGAAAATGTTTTGTTGTTTTGACTTTTTTTATTATCTTTGCATTTTGAAAGCACTGCCCTGGTCTGTCGCTGGCAGATTTTCATGGTCTGCGAGAGGAAAGTCCGGGCAGCGTAGGGTGTCCCACTTGTGAAAATGCAAGCTATTGGCGACAGTAGGTTAAGGCAGAAGAAAACAACCGCCGCACCTCGGTGCAGGCAAGGGTGAGAAGGTGGTGTAAGAGACCACCAGCGGTCGGGTGATCGGCCGGCTGTGCCCTCTGGGAGCTGCAAGTTCATGTAAACCGCCGTCTGAGGGTTGCCCGCCCGATTGACATTGTCTTCGGCGGAGGGTAGAATGCTTGAGCCGTGTGGCGACATGCGGACTAGATAAATGGCAGACACCTTATTATATATATAAGGAACAGAACCCGGCTTATAGGGGCAGTGCTTTCATTTTTAATAACATGGTGGAGTATTCTTTCCTAATACTTAATTATTAATTCTTAATTCAACAACTGATGTATAAAAGAATAGTACGTTTTCTGCAAGTTGATATATGGCGAGTGTCTTCCGAAGATATGCCCCCGCTAAAGTATTTCTGTCTTGAGGTACTGAAAAAGGTGATGCTTGCCGTTAAGTTCTTCACCACCAAGCGCGTGATGAACGATGCCTCGGCACTCACTTATTCCACTCTGCTTGCCATCGTTCCGATACTCGCAGTGGTGTTTGCCGTGGCGCGAGGATTCGGCTATAACAAGTATATCGAGATATGGTTTCGCGATGCTCTGCGCTCTCAGCCTCAGGTGGCGGATGTCATCGTGGGCTTCGTGAATAGCTATCTCGTGCATACCAAGAGTGGGGTGGTGCTTGGATTCGGTCTTGTCTTCATGCTCTACACCGTGCTCATGCTTGTCACAAATATCGAGCGCACCTTCAATGGAATTTGGCAGGTGAAGAAGGAGCGTAGCATCTATCGCACCTTCACCGACTACTTTGCCCTAATGTTCATGATTCCCATTGTCATCGTCGTCACTTCGGGTATCAGCATCTTCTTTGCCACTCTCACGGGGTCTTTGCCCGACCTCTTCCTTATCACTCCCGCACTCGGCATCTTGCTCGACCTCTCGCCTTATGCCCTTATGTCGGCACTGTTCATCGCCTTGTATGTCTTTATGCCCAACACCCATGTCAAGCTTCGTTCATGTATAGTGCCGGGAATACTTGCGGGTGTGGCTATGCAGTGGTTGCAGCTGGTGTATATCCATTCCCAGATATGGGTGTCGTCATATAATGCCATCTACGGTTCGTTTGCCGCCCTGCCTCTCTTCATGCTGTGGGTGCAGATTTCGTGGACGATATGCCTCTTCGGTGCCGAACTTTGTTATACGAGCCAGAATCTCGACTACTATGATTTCAATACCACCACATCCGACATCAGCCATCGCTTCCAGATAGTTATCTGCACGATGCTCATGGGGCACGTTTGCCGGCGCTTTGACGAGGGTGGTAATCCATATACAATAAATGAATTGCGCGACAAGACAGGTGTTCCCATCCGTGTTGTCAACGACTTGATGTATAAACTCGTTGAGGCAAAGCTTGCCGTGGAGATTACCTCCGACGAGAAAGGCGAGCAGTCGAGATTCCTGCCGGCACAATCCACCGATCAACTTAGCCTTGGCATAATGATCGACCGTATGGAGTCGCTTGGCAAATGGAAGCTCGAATGGGATCGCTCATCACTCAATGAGAGTGTATGGACAAATGCCATAGCCGTGCGCAGCAATTATCTTAAACAGTCTAAAGAGATGTTGCTCAAGGATTTCTGCGTTTAATATTCTATCAACCTTTTCGTTGTCAAGTGAATACTCTATTAACTTGTTAACGTTAATTCGACGTTTTTCTGATATACTTGTTAATCCTCTTTCAGCAGTTTCTCCAGAAAGTCATTGAGATCCTTGTCAAGCCCTTCCATAAGGTCGGGGTCGATGATGACGGTGTCGTCGTCAACGACATATAACTCGGCGATATTCTCCTTGTCCTCGTCTTCGAGCACGAAAGAGTAGGGGCGAATGATGGCAAGGCTCTCAATCAGACTCTTCTCATGCTCAATGCACTTGCGTAGCTGTTTGGCAACCTCATTGTAGAAGTTGTCATCCTGGTTGTTTATCCATTGCTCAACTATAACACGGGTTATCTCCTTGTCGTCGTCATCAAATGCTACAAGTTCACCTGTCTCCTGGTTTACTCGGATGTGGATATCAGTGAAAATAGTAGCTTCCTCGGATGACGGAAACTTGTCAGCCACCTTCTTGATGGCACGATCAATTTGCTGGATAGTCTGCTCTGAAGTTTTCATAATTTTACTGCTTTTTTCTGTTTGCAAGCACAAAAGTATATAAAAAAAACGAAAACTGCAAACGATTACGAACTTTTTTGCAAAAAAATGATGTTTTTTGTTTGATAATTGGAAAAGTCGTAGTACCTTTGCACTTGATGAAAAGCAAAATCACACATAAAGGTGTCGTTGAGTGTATC
>CALZYS010000231.1 GCA_945830345.1 uncultured Prevotella sp. | reverse complement strand
TGATGATATATGCCAAGGACATGGAGACGGAACAGATACTGGAGCACAACTGGCATGACATCGTTTATGACCGCAGATATGTGGCAGTTGTCAGCGGTGAGGTGGAAGAAGAAGGCGGAACAATAGCCAACTGGCTCAAGGACAACAAGGCATATATCACGTATTCCTCACCGGTAGATAACGGCGGCAAATATGCAGTGACACATTTCCACGTGCTCGATCGTACTACAGAACATTCTCTTGTGGAATACCGGCTTGAGACTGGCAGAAAAAACCAGATAAGGGTGCACTCCGCCGACATGGGGCATCCCGTATGCGGTGATGTCAAATACGGCAACGGTGACGACCCTCTTCATCGCCTGTGCCTGCATGCCTACATGCTGTGTTTCACTCATCCTGTCACTCATGAGCGAATGGAATTCGAAACACTTATTCCCGCGGGATTCAAACATTTATTCAAATAACAATGATAACAAACTTTGAATATTACGTTGCAGGTCTTTTACTGCTTATCATTGCCTTCCTTGTGATGAAAAAGGTGGCAAGTTGCTTAGTGAAAATCGTGGTCACCATTATTCTTGTAGTTATCTTGGTGGCTGCCTACTACATGTATTACAGATAGAAAACATTGTAATTAATAGAACGCAATATGAACAGGACTGCAAGCCTCGACTTAGTGGAATTTGTGGAAAGCAAGATTTTGCCGAGATATGCCTCATTCGACAAGGCACATAACATTGAGCACGCCATAAAGGTGATTCGGCGAGCTATGGACCTGGCAGTGAAGGTAGGAGCCGATTTAAATATGGTATATGTAATTGCAGCCTACCACGACCTCGGCATGGCTGGGCAAAGGGCAGTGCATCATATTGAAGGCGGACGCATACTATATACCGATGCCAGACTGAAAAAATGGTTTTCACAAAACCAGCTTAAGATTATGAAGGAGGCAGTGGAAGACCATCGTGCTTCAGCCTCTCGTGCGCCCCGAAGCATTTACGGAAAAATTGTGGCAGAGGCGGATCGTGACATGGATCCCGACACGGTATTCCGTCGTGCAGTACAATTCGGACTAAGCAATTATCCACAGTATTCTATCGAGGAGCAGTGGAAGAGATTCCAAGAACACATGGAGAACAAGTATTCTGTCAACGGATATATCAAGTTGTGGGTGCAAGGCTCCGACAACGAAAGAAAACTCAACCTCGTGAGGGAAATTATTGCTGACCCACAGAGGTTGAGAGAGATGTTTGACAAAATTTACGGGGAAGAGGTTTAATTAAAGAAGTTCCAAGACAATCCGAAACGTAGGATTTTGCCATTTGTAGGATAGTGAGGCGCAAGGAAATACTCCTTGTTGCCACTTCCGCCATTAACGTGACTCATCATTATGAAGAAACGCGTGTGCTTTAGATGCATATTGGCATACACATCCACAAAGGGATACCCCCCAATCTTCACGCGTGAATCTGCGTTCTGCTGTATCGCAAACTGGCTCAATTGCGGACAGTAGTCTGGAGCGTAGTATTTCGAGAACCAATAGCCATCGGCACCGAGCTCAACAGACAACACCTTGGCAATCTTAAACTTCAGATACAGGTTGGTGAACACGTTGATAGCAGGTACAGGCAACACGTCCTCCTGACTTGAACTTTGAAACGTAAAGACATTCTCCCAGTTGAGCGGACCAAGACGGAAGTCCTGCATCACTTGTGCCGTGAGCAGATTGATATTCTTGCCCGACTGCATTACTTGTGCCGACATCTTGGTACGTGAGTCTGTTGTAGCGTCATACAACATTCCGAAGTATGTATAGTTCTGTATTTCCTCTATGGCCACCCTCAATCTTGTATTTGTCTTGCGATAGGTGAAGAGTCCTTCAACGCGCGTGCGCGTTTCCTTACTTAAACTGTTGTCCCACCAGATATGCTTTGAATGGTAATGACGTTGATAGAAAGTGGGATTTAGGCGATAGAAATATGCCTTGGCACCAAGACTCACAGTGTCGCCGAGAAGAGGGAAGTTGAGGTCGGTGGAGAAATCCACCTTAATTTGTCCTACATCCTCACCCACAAGCCACGTCTCGGCTGCAAGGTTATAATGGAAGGTTTTACCTTGGGTCTTGATAAGCTGTCCTCCCACACTGATGTTGTGCTCATTCCACTTGCCCATAACAGTGCGTTCCACTTCGCCGTCCTTGACGATGTCGGGCATCTGGAAATTACGCAGTTCGTGAGTGGCAAACACCTTCAGGCCTGCCTTTGCCCACTTATTGAATCCCTCAAGCATGGCAATTGCCAATGTGTTCTTCATTGAGAAATGCCTTGTGTGGTCATATATGGAGTCACCACGATATGCGTTGTCGGCATTCAGGTCGTAATATGTGTTGGCATAATAATCTGCGGGAGTGTCGTATGCCTGATAAATTCGTCCGTAGTTGTTAAGGTCAAATGTATGTATGAAGCTTGTCACCGGCACATACTCCTTCTTGAGTGTGTCGGAAAGGGCTATATCCAGACTGTCTGCCAACGATTCATCCGTTTTATTCCCGGAGAATACCAATGTTTCCTCCGTTATATTCTCTTTTTCTTTGCGTTTTCTCTCATCCTCTTTCTTTCGTTGGGCATTGTCTTTCTTTGATTCTGCTGCAAACTTGCGTGCTTTGATTTCCTCGTCGGTCATTCGCACCTTGCGATAGAAACCAAAGCTATAGCGATGAGTGAGAAATAGATGAATATTGTCATTACGGTTCCAGTTGCGCTGTAA
>CALZYS010000230.1 GCA_945830345.1 uncultured Prevotella sp. | reverse complement strand
TTAAATCTTACATTACGTTTCTATCAAGAAACAAGGTTTATACCGCCATCAACGTCTTCGGACTCTCCGTCTCGCTGATGTTCGTCATGCTGATAGGCGTGTATGTGTGGCAGGAGTATCGGGTGACGCGCGACGTGCCTGAGAGTGAACGCGTTGAGGCTATTGGAATGAGATTCAACGGCAAGACGTATCTCGGTACTCACCATTATGCGGGGAAACAACTCCAAAAGATGTTTCCAGAGATTGAGGCGGTGTGCGGAGTGAGCAATTTTGAACTTGTGGTGAACAAGGGCGACGAGCGTTTTCGTGCCCAGGTGCTTACTGCCGACTCCACGTTCTTCTCCATGTTTGGCTATCCGCTTAGAGAGGGCGATGCCGCAAGGTGCTTGGAGACCAAGGATGCCGCAGTGGTGAGCGAGAGCTTCGCCATGAAGTATTTTGGCGAGACGGATGTCGTTGGACGTACCATAACATTCCGTGACTCGCTGAAGCTACACGTTACGGCAGTGATGAAAGACCTTGACGGAAGGATATTCCGCAATGCCGACATGGTGGTGCACTATTACAACCAGCGCTACGGCAACTTCTGCGACACCGATGAGGGATTCCTCAAGAGGTATGTGAATCTCTCGGGCTGCAGCCTATTCCTAAGACTGCGCGAGGGCAAGACGTTCATTGGGCGTGAGAAGGACTTGTTGAAATGCTATGCCTCGTTCTGGAGCGATTTTGCCGAACAAAAGCCTGACGATGCAATGTTTATCCAGCCTTATGCGATGAAATACAAGGATGTGTATTTCTCAAAGACCACGAACAATGGAGTCATGCGTTTTGGCGACATTATGCTTGTGAGGATTCTTGCGGCGGTGGCTCTCGTCATACTGCTTTTTGCCGTGATGAACTACGTCAACCTCACCGTGGCGCAGTCAGGAAAGCGTGCCCGCGAGATGGCTGCACGAAGGCTCTTCGGAGCGCAACGCAGGGAGATTGCAATGCGATTCGTTGGAGAGAGCCTGATGCTATGTGCACTTGCATTTATAATAGCCTTGCTTTTGACATTCGCCTTCTCTCGTAGTTTCGGCGAACTGCTTAGCGCCAAGATGGATATGTCGGTGATGTTCAGTCCGTTGTCCTTGGGTCTGTTGCTTGCCATACTAATTGTGACGGGCGTTGTGTCGGGAGTAATCCCTGCTGTTGTGGCGTCGAGGGTTGAACCGATGGAGATAGTGCGCGGCACGTTTGTCCATAAGACGAAGATGGTGTTCAGTCGGGTGTTCATTGTGGTGCAGAATGTCATAACCATCACCATGCTTGCCTGCGCCTTGGTTATGGTGATGCAGATGAAACACCTTGCTGACGCTCCGATGGGATTCCGGCAGGAGAACATCCTGACGATAAGCGATGTAGATTCGCACGAACGTTTCAAACAGGAGCTGATGAATCTGCCCTGCGTAAAGCTCGTCAGTCCGTCGATGGGAACACCGGCAAACGGCGGAAACAACCAGACCGTCATAGGCAGTGATGGAATTGTGGATATGAAAATCCAGCACTTCATTGTGGAGAAGGAGTTTTTCGACATCTACGGACTCTCGCTCACCGACGGCAGCAAGCCCAAGCCGGGAATGTATTATATGAACAAGAGCATGGAGAATGCTGCAAAGGCTTCGGACGCAATACGCGACCCACGCAACACACTGAAGAAGATACACTTGCTCAACCACGATTTCGAGGAGCAATATGGCGGCACGTTCCGCGACTTCCGCATACGCAACATCGAGGAGGAACAGTGCCAGTTGCTCATCTCCGTGGTTGACAAGGTGCAATATTGCTGGAATCTGAACATACTGATGGAAGGCGACCTTGAGGAGGGCTACAACGAGATAGCACGACTCTATCACAAGATTTATCATGAGGAAATGGGTGAGAAGCGGGCGCGCTTCATCGACGATCAGGTGCAGTTGGCGTTCGAGGCACAGATACGTACATCGCGCATTGTCTCTCTTTTTGCCCTCGTGGCGATATTCATCTCCATGCTCGGCTTGATAGCTATGTCCACATACTTCATCGAGCAAAGGCAGAAGGAGATAGCCGTGCGCAAGGTGTTCGGCTCAACTAATGCGCAGATGCACAGGCGACTTGTGCGCACATTCCTCATGTATGTAGTGATTGCCTTTGTCATCTCCGTGCCCATCGTCTTGTATTTCATGAAAGACTGGATAATACAATACACTTACCGCATCACGTGGTGGCCCTGGATAGCAGTGGCGGGAGCAATCATCCTCGTGATTTCCTTTGCCGCAGTGATGGTGCAGAGCTGGGTGGCGGCGAATGAGAATCCGATAAAACATATAAAGGATAATTAATGATAGAAATAAAACAATGATCAAAGTAGAGAATTTATCAAAGTCGTTCCGCACGGAAGAGGTGGAGACGATTGCATTGAATGGAGTGTCGTTCGAAGTGAAGGACGGCGAGTTTGTGGCTATTATGGGTCCCTCGGGATGTGGCAAATCGACATTGCTCAACATTCTCGGACTGCTCGACAATCCCACGGGCGGAAAGTATTGGCTCGACGGGAAGAAAGTGGACGCCCTAAAGGAGAAGGACCGCACCGATGTGCGTAAGGGACAGATTGGTTTCGTGTTCCAGTCGTTCAACTTGATTGACGAGTTGAACGTGGAGGAGAATATCGAGCTGCCGTTGACTTATCTGAATATCCCCGCAAAGGAGCGCAAGCAGAGGGTGCAGGAGATAATGAAGCGCATGGCGATAAGTCATC
>CALZYS010000229.1 GCA_945830345.1 uncultured Prevotella sp. | reverse complement strand
TGCATAATACTGATGATGCATACGGACTCAACTTCTGCACCGAATGGGACTATGACAAGATGTCGCAGCGTTGGTCGTGCTATCAGATGTACAAGGGATATACAGGAAATGCCGGACGATATGAGGGCAATCCCCAATATCCTTTTGACGAGGACCTGCAGGCCATCGAGGCAAAAACAGGACTCACAATGTATTGGGACCAGGACTATTTCAGAAGTTCGGGCTATGACCACGGGCATATCTGTCCGTCCGCCGACCGCCAGTATTCCACCGCGGCAAACAAGCAGACCTTCTATCTCACCAACATGCAGCCACAGTATCCGCAGTTCAACCAGAAACTGTGGGCTAAGATGGAGGACAGAATGAGAAAATGGATTGCCAACTCGCCTGCCACCGACACAATGTACGTATGCAAGGGGGGCACAATAGACGACGAGGCGAATATCATCGAGCGTGTGAAGGACAAGCTTATAGTGCCGAAGTATTTCTATATGGCTATCCTTTACAAGAACGCCGAAGGATATAAGGCCATAGCCTTTTGGGCAGAGAACATCAATGTTGACCACTCGGGCGACGACCTCAGAGACTATGTGATGAGTATCGACCGACTGGAAGAGATGACAGGCATAGACTTCTTCTGCAATCTCCCCGACGACATAGAAAACAAGGTGGAGGCTAACACCTATACCCAGAGTTGGACGTGGTAAGTCGGATTATCCCTCGTTAATCCATTGTTTGCCCTTATTTCTCCAATCGAAGGATGAACGAAGGATGAACGAAGGATGAACGAAGGTTGAACGAAGGATGAACATAGGATGAACCTCACCATTACAATTACAGCATTACAAAAATAATTGTAATGCTGTAATTGTAATGCTTCATATTTTGCTGATTTATTTTATTCAGCGATAATCTCCTTGGCTCTTTCGAGTGCAATATTGATATGGCTACAGATATTCTCCTCGCCTATCAATTTATAAAAATCTGCTTTCTGTAACTGCGAATTTACTTTCTCGTTTACTCCTGAAAGAACTACACGTATGCCTTCATTCTTGCTCATTATGCAGAGGTTGGTGAGGTTGTGAATACCAGTGGAGTCAACAAACGGCACTTTTCGCATGCGGATGATGCGTACTTTAGGACGGTCGCCAAAGGAGGCCATAATCTCCTCAAAACGGTTGCCGGCTCCAAAGAAATACGGACCGTTGATCTCATATACCTCAACACCCTGAGGTATAGTCAGATGCTCAAGGTTGCCCGAACTAAGCTCGCTTTCGAGGTTGGGGTCAATCTCGTCGCTGATAACCTTCACATCGGTTGTCTCTGACATTCGGCGCATGAAGAGCAGACAGGCAATGATGAGACCAACCTCTATGGCAACGGTAAGGTCGAAGATGATGGTCAGCAGGAATGTGATTATCAGTACGGTGACGTCGCTCTTGGGATTCTTCATCAAAGCAACGAACGAACGCCATCCGCTCATGCCGTAACTTACTACTACAAGTACGCCGGCGAGACATGCCATCGGTATGTATTGAGCCAAAGGCATGAGGAAAAGGAATATCAAAAGCAAAACGCCAGCATGGATGATACCAGCTATCGGAGTGCGACCGCCGTTATTAATATTGGTCATAGTGCGGGCGATGGCTCCAGTGGCAGGAATACCGCCGAAAAGTGGTGAGGCCAGATTTGCCACTCCCTGGGCTATCAACTCTGTATTCGAATCGTGGTGGTCACCAATAACACCATCTGCCACAGTGGCTGAAAGAAGACTTTCTATTGCACCGAGAATAGCAATGGTAATGGCAGGGGACACAAGCTGCTTGATTGTCTCCCATGTCATCTCGGGGACATGGGCCTCGGGAAGTTCACTTGATATGGAGAAACGGTCGCCTATAGTCTCGATACTTGAGATACCAGCGAAGTTCTTCAATAATAATGCTACTATAGTCATGAGGATAATGGCTACAAGCGAACCGGGAATCTTCTTGCTGAATCGTGGCGTTATAGCTATTACCACTACACTCACAATTCCGATAATCGCAGTCCACATATCGGTGGTGTTCATATTCTGAATATACACAATCCATTTCTCAATGAAATCAGATGGGACGCTTGATAGTTGAAGACCAAACAAGTCTTTTATCTGGGTGGTGAATATCGTTACGGCAATACCACTCGTGAAACCGACAACAATCGGGTAGGGGATATATTTGATGATGGTACCTAAGTGGAGAAGTCCAAATAGCACCAAAAATATTCCTGCCATAAATGTAGCTATGGCTAAACCTTCTATGCCGTATTGCTGGATTATGCCATATATAATAATGATAAAGGCACCTGTTGGACCGCCAATCTGTACCTTACTGCCTCCAAAAACTGAGATAATCAGTCCTGCTACTATGGCAGTGATGATGCCTTTTTCGGGGGTTACACCAGAGGCTATACCAAATGCAATGGCGAGCGGAAGGGCTACAATACCTACTATTACTCCGGCCATAAGGTCGGTCATGAAACTCTTACGGTTGTAGTTCCTCAGGGTGTCGAGGAGCTTGGGTCTGAATTCTAATGCTTTCATTTTCTCAACAATTCACATTTTTCTTTATTTATTGGGTGCAAAGGTAGTGAATAAATCTTAAATATCCAAGTAATTTCTCCCTTTTTTATCGATTGTGTGCGTTAACTTGATTTATATCTGCTAAAATACGTTATCTTATATAATGCTAACAATTGTTCTGCGCATTATTTTTTAGATTCTCTCCTTAAATTATATAATAAGGTGTAAGCCTTTTTAGTGTTGTATTTACACGTCTTAATTCTAAAA
>CALZYS010000228.1 GCA_945830345.1 uncultured Prevotella sp. | reverse complement strand
AGGCGCAACTGATGGGCTTGCAAAACTGAGTGCGCCCATCACGATAGGCCTTCTCAAGGGCACAATAGCAACAACCGTCGGAGTGGCAGGTGAACACGCAATCCTTGCCACCAACGATACTTGTCACCATATCGCCTTCTTGGTCGGTATATGCCACCCCCTGGCGGTCGATGACACTCTGGGCGGAAGCCGAGAGGTCGTTCCACACATCATCGAGAACTGCCTCTATACCGGCTATCTCGTCGAGAGTGACGGGTGCTCCGGCATCTCCCTCAACGCAACACTCGCCCTTGCAGGCATCGAGGTCGCAACAGAACATCTCCGACAGTATGTCGGTGGTTATCAATACGTTGTCAATATCTATTATCATATTTTTCAAAAAAAGAAATCACCAGTTTATTGGCTCTTGTCCATGTTCAATGAGATAGGCGTTGGCACGCGAGAAATGATGGTTGCCAAACCATCCTCCACGATTGGCAGACATCGGTGAGGGATGTACCGACTGCAGCACGAGATGGCGCGAAGAGTCGATGAGCGATGCCTTGCTGCGGGCGTATCCTCCCCAAAGAATAAACACGAGATTGTCGCGATGGGCATTGAGTGCCTTTATGGCGGCATCGGTAAACTGCTCCCACCCGTGGCCTTGATGACTTGCGGGTTGGTGTGCCCTCACGGTGAGGGTGGCATTCAGCAGAAGTACCCCTTGCTCAGCCCATCTCGTGAGATTGCCTGTCAGAGGGATTGGAGTGCCAAGGTCTTGCTGTATCTCCTTGAATATATTCTGAAGGGAAGGAGGGAAGGTCACTCCGTCGCATACCGAAAAACTGAGTCCGTGTGCCTGCCCCGGTCCGTGATAGGGGTCTTGTCCGATAATCACCACCTTCACCTTGTCGAACGGACAGAGGTTGAAGGCATTGAATATCAGTCGCCCGGGGGGATAGCATGTGGCCGTCTGATATTCCTGACGCACGAAATTCGTGAGTTCGGTGAAATACGGTTTTGCAAATTCCTCACTGAGATGTTCTCTCCACGAGTCTTCTATCTTTACGTTCATTGCGATATAATTATTATGGAGTTAAAGGAGTTAACTCCCCAAAATATCAGGGTTGGCTCTCGCCTTCGATATATTCACTCATAAACATGTGCTCACCGTCGTACACGACGTATGAGAACTGCGTAATCCAGTCGCCAAGGACTATCATCCTCGACTTGCGCGAGAGTTGGAGGTCGATCTCTATATGACGATGTCCATAGATGAAATAATCCACATCGGGATGAGTCTTGATATATTCCTTGGTATAGAGCACAAGATGCTCGCGATTCTCGCCCATATACGGAGGTTCCTCGTTGTTGTTGCGCTTCATGCGACTGTGCTTCGCCCATGTGAGCCCGAGCCACATGCTCCATCGGGGATGGATGGACGAGAAGAGGAATTGGCACACTTTGCTATGGAAAAGGGCACGAAGAAACTTGAACTTCTTGTCGGGATCGCCAAGGCCGTCGCCATGGGCAAGCAGGAATATCTTGCCATAGATCTCGGTGGTGAGCGGTTGCTTGTGCAGGATAACGCCACACTCCTTCTCCAAGTAGTCGAAGGCCCAAATATCGTGATTGCCGGTGAAGTAGTGTATCTCAACGCCCATATCCGACAGTTCGGACAGTTTGCCTAAGAATCGGGTGTATCCACGAGGCACGACATACTTGAACTCATACCAGAAGTCGAACATGTCGCCAAGGAGATAGATGGCGGCAGCCTTGTTCTTGATGCTGTCGAGAAACCTGACCAGCCTGCGCTCATGCATGCGGCTGTGGTCGATGGCAAGCGAGCCCAAATGGGCATCCGAAAGGAAATATACGTTCTTCATCCCATTCCTAATTCCTAATTCCTAATCCCTAATCCCTAATTCCTAATTCACTCAAACCCCAGCTCCACTCTCGCCTCCTCGGTCATCATGCTTTGGTCCCAAGTAGGCTCGAAGACGAGGTTCACCACTGCATTCTTCACTCCTTCGAGAGAATCCACTTTCTGGCGCACGTCCTCGAGGATGAAGTCGGCAGCCGGACACGAGGGAGCTGTGAATGTCATGTCGATATCCACATCACAGTTGTCCTTTACATCTATCTTATAGATAAGTCCAAGGTCGTAGATATTCACAGGAATCTCGGGGTCATAGACGGTCTTCAACACATCCACAATCCTCTCCTCTATCTTTGTTTTTTCTTCTGCTGTCATATGCGTATATTATTTTTAACTGCAAAAATAAAGAAAATCGGCGGAAATACCAAATATTCCGCCGACTTTTTTGTTTTTTTATCGTATGCTTAGTCGTAAACCTACGTTTAGACTGAAATTTGTGGGTTTATACTTATAGAAATTCTCCACACTGCTCTTGTTGTCAATATAGTGGCTCACCCCGGGTTCGACGTATATGCCGAAGTTATCCACGATATTGTATTCGGCACCCACAGCAGCATTGAGCGACCACTGCATTCCACCTTCTCGTATGTCGCGCTTCTTGTCTTCTTCGGGGATGTTCACTCCGTCCATTGTCGCCTTTCCGCTCACGAGTTTCTGCATCTCGCCTCCGGCAGTGAGATACACCTTCAACCTTTTGGCGGAAACGACATTATAGCTTGCGGCAAGCGGCAAACCGACATAATGCAACTTCTGAACACCACTGCCCGACATCTTGCCATCGGAATAGTCGAACGAGGAACGAAGATAACTATATGTCAATCCCGAGGAGATGCTCCATCTGTTGTCGATATTGTATTTCACGCTCAATCCCACCTTTATCGGACGGTCGTGATCATAGCTCACTCTCTCAGGATTACTTG
>CALZYS010000227.1 GCA_945830345.1 uncultured Prevotella sp. | reverse complement strand
TCTTCTCCTTGTCCGCATGGATAGCACTCGTGAGCGAGTTCTTCCTCCTGTATGACTCCATCATAGACAAGTGGCTCTCCAAAGACCGCTCGGTCATGGCAGCCACATGGTTTCTCCTTTCCCTGCTGTTGTCTTTCATCCTTACTCCCGACAAGCATATTGACTGGAGCACGGCCATAGTCATACTGTCCCTTTTTGCCGTCATATTCCTCCTGCCGTACATGGTGTGTATGGTCTATGGAAGAAACATATCTTCTTTTTTGCTGAAACTTTGGAATGATAAACTCAAGAAAAGAGAGAGTGTGTGTGCCATGTCCAAAATAGAGGTGACACAGGCTGTCATTCCTCCACCTGCGCCCAAGTCGATGAGCCAGAAAGAGGAGGCTGCGTATTATGAGAAGATGGTTGCAAGCATTCCCTCTGGCGTAAAGGAGCAGTTACCCCAGACGCTCAAATCCGAGGATGCCCTGTTCCTATTGTTGATGCTTCAGGAAGGCGGTTTCCTTGACAACGAGCTGAAACCTGCCATAAAGAAAGAGGACGGAGAAATCAACCAGACGCTGTATGCCTATATTGCCGATGCTGTATGCACCGCTTTGAACATACGTCAAGGCAAGTGGAAAATATTCGAGAAGCTGTGGCCTATCAATAACGGCACACAGACCGTCAGCAGGTACAAGCAGGAGACCAAGGACGCATCGACACAATACCAGAAACAGATTGCCAGACTGCTCCGCAAGGCAACGCGCATCCGTCCGGGACTCGACACATACGACCTCCAGTATTTCAAAGGGCATTGACTTTGTCAGTTGATGTCAGATAGGTTAGGACAGACATACTCCTTGTTCCCCGTCACCGTAAGAAAGTGGCGGGATTTTTTGTGCCCTTTCCCGAAGCCAACGCCAAGTCGCATTCCCTTGTATTCTCATGCAGGGTTATTCGGCGTTTATGTTGTGTTTATTGTTCCGTTATAATCCGATTGGTTCTGTTTATAATCCTGTTTATAATCCGCAAACCGCTCTCCTTGTGCTGTTTACATTCATTTATCGGCCTGATTTCCTCATTACCTTTGCACTGTCTTCATGACGAATGAGGCACGTATTATTCACCAAAAATATAAAGTATGAACGAAAAGAAAAAGCTGTTAAGCACCAAGGAGGCTGCCGAGTATTGCGGTTTCAAGCTCTCCTATTTCCGCAAGCTGATGATGCGGAGAGCCATTCCCATGTATAAGCCCACGGGCAAGTTGTGTTTCTTCAAGCAGGAGGATCTCGACGCATTCCTCACAGGCGTGCGCATCTCCTCGCAGGATGAGATAGAGGAGGAAGCCAACCGCTACATCATCAACCACAAATAGACAACACCAGTTATTAACCCTTTAATTGATTATTGAATGGACGAAATCAAGAACATGGAGCAGGCTGCCGATATGGCATCCGCTCCCGCACTGAAGAAGAGTGCAGGAAAGAGTGAGAGAAAGAATGACAGTTCCAAGGAAGCACAGATTATCCGAGGCTTTCTGGAATCAGTAGGAATGTACGAGGCTGATGCCCTCAGGGTAAGCATTGCCATTGCAGATGGAAAGACATCGTGTGATGATATGCTACATGATGACCGCATAGCCGTGAACCGTTATCTCAACTATGGGTTGAACAACAACCAGAGCAGCACAGAGATGATACAGGGACATCGGGTGAGCCGTTCCTTTCTTCTGATGAAACGGGTGGCAGACTATGTGGACAAGCAGCAGGCGATTCTTCTGGGGCAGTCCCTATTCACCATTGCCGTCTGCAAGAAAGACATCGATGAGGTTTACAACAACTTCGACAAGCGTCCAGGTGCCAATGCCGTAAGTCCTGCTAATTCCAACATAAACGCAACGGCAAAACCATAATCGAACCGATGCAAGATTCTCAGCAAAGAAGCAAGCAGGTAGCAGATGTTTGTGTGAGTGTGTGCATTTACTTCACCAACTATCTGCACTTGCCGCTTCATGCCATGAGAGGGTTTCATTAACAAGGAGTGCGATTGCATGGAACAAGGAAAAGAGTCCCACATCAAAGATTTGTGGCATGTCCCATGCTTTGGAGCTCCTATATCAATCAAATAACAAATTATCATAGAGTATGAATCATAAGAACA
The DNA here is from genome assembly GCA_945830345.1 of uncultured Prevotella sp. GTDB lineage: Bacteria > Bacteroidota > Bacteroidia > Bacteroidales > Bacteroidaceae > Prevotella. The sequence continues at coordinate 705 of CALZYS010000227.1, read as the reverse complement.
AGGAAACTACATCTTCGATGTTCCCGAAAAATGTCAGAAGTATTATCTTTCGTCTTTCCACAGAAGCATTAGTTTGGTTGGATGGAACAACGAGGGATGACAATGGAATTCAGATAGCCAACAGGCGGTTCTTCCATGACCTGCTTGTAAGGATGCAGTTCTCTGAAAAATCGGAAGAATCTGGCATACCAGACACACATCTTTCTGAGGCCTCGCCTCCTCATACTTCTTTCCCTCATTTTGTTTTCCGAAGACCATTGCTGTTGCATGTCGGTCAGATGCAATATTCCGAGGAGATATTGTCGGCACTTTGGAATCTTGGGCGCAAACGGGTAAGGAATATATTGCAGCGGATGGAACTATTGGGATTGGTCAGGACTTACCCGTCACGGATAGCCTCCTATATGACTTTCCCCTGTATTGACGGGTGGACACTCAATGGAAAGGGTTTCATAGTTAATCCCTTCCACGTCAAACAGGCAGAAAGGAATGAACAAGAGGGAAGAGGATAAAGCCTAAGGCAAACCTCAACGGCTTTTGTGAGGCGGAAGAAGAGATGCAAACTGACACTTTACCCACTGCCGTCTGGCAGCAGTCAAACACCTCCATACATATCGTGCCGATGCTGTTTGACTATAGTAGATACGTGTGTAGCCGAGCCGCAGATTTTTTGTTGCGAGATATGCCTTTGTGTTACATCGCTGC
>CALZYS010000226.1 GCA_945830345.1 uncultured Prevotella sp. | reverse complement strand
TAGGCACGGATTAACACGGCTTTTTTTTCAAAAAAGACACGGAGGCTGCGCGATGCGTAGTGGCTTTATTTGCTAAAGGCTATACATCAAAAAAAATCCGTGATAATCTGTGTTTTCCGTGCCAAAATTAAAACATTATTGGAAGAAGAAAAAACAAGAGATATGTATAAGAAGATATATTTAAAGAAAGGCAAGGAGGAAAGCTTGAAGAGATTCCATCCTTGGGTGTTCTCCGGCGCCATACAACATCAGCCCGAAGATGTTGACGAGGGCGAGGTAGTGAGAGTAATGACCGCCGGAGGCGAGTTCATCGCCGTCGGCCATTATCAGATAGGCTCCATAGCCGTCAGAGTGCTGTCGTTTGATGATGTCGTCATCGACGACGCCTTCTGGCACAGTAAGTTGCAGTCGGCATTCTCCATGCGACGCTCCATCGGCATCGTGGATAATCCCTCCAACAACACCTATCGCCTCGTGCATGGTGAGGGCGACAATATCCCCGGACTCATCATCGACGTCTATGGTCCCACCGCCGTCATGCAGGCGCATAGCGTGGGCATCCATCTCGAGCGCAAGCGCATTGCCGAGCAACTCGTCGAGGTGATGGGCGACAGGGTTCGGAATGTTTATTACAAAAGCGAGACCACCCTTCCCTTCAAGGCCGACCTCGGTCAGGAGGACGGATTCATCATCGGCGGCAGCAACGACAACGTCGCCGTGGAGAACGGACTCAAGTTTCATGTGGATTGGCTCAAGGGACAGAAGACCGGGTTCTTCGTCGATCAGCGCGACAACCGTTCGCTGCTCGAGCATTTCTCCGCTGGCAAGCGTGTGCTCAACATGTTCTGCTACACGGGCGGCTTTTCGTTCTATGCCATGAGGGGCGGAGCCACGCTGGTTCACTCCGTGGATAGCAGTGCCAAGGCCATCGAACTCACCACCAAGAACGTCGAACTCAATTTCCCTGGTGACAAGCGCCATGAGGCGTTCTGTGAGGACGCGTTCAAGTATCTCGACAAGGCTGGTGGCGACTACGACCTCGTCATCCTCGACCCTCCCGCCTTCGCCAAGCACCGTGGAGCTCTCCACAATGCCCTCAAGGGCTACACCCGTCTGAATATGAAGGCATTCGAGAAGATTCGTCCGGGCGGCATCCTCTTCACATTCTCCTGCTCGCAGGTGGTCACCAAGGACAATTTCCGCAATGCCGTCTTCACTGCCGCCGCCCTTGCCCATCGCAATGTGCGCATCCTCCATCAGCTCCACCAGCCCGCCGATCATCCCATCAACATCTTCCATCCCGAGGGTGAATACCTCAAGGGGCTTGTTCTGTATGTTGAGTAAGAAGTATATAGTAGCGCTGAGCGGCGGGGCAGACAGCGTGTGCCTGCTCCTGAAGATGCTCGATGAAGGACGCCATGTAGAGGCAGCCCACTGCAATTTCCATCTCCGTGGCGCTGAGTCCGACCGCGACGAGGCATTCGTCGTGGCCCTGTGCCAGCGTCTCGGCGTAGCCCTTCATCGCGCCCACTTCGACACCCGCGAGTATGCATCCCTGCATAAGGTCAGCATCGAGTTGGCTGCCCGCACACTGCGCTATCAATATTTCGAACAATTACGACGTGACATCGGTGCCGAAGCCATCATGGTGGCTCACCATCGCGACGACAATGTCGAAACCGTTCTCATGAATATGGTGAGAGGCACAGGCATCCGTGGCGTGGCAGGCATACGCCCCGTCAACGGCCATATCCTCCGTCCACTGCTCAACATGAGTCGCAGCGATATCGAGGCATATATTGCCGCAAGGGGCGAGACCTACGTCACCGACTCCACCAACCTCGAGGACGATGCCACACGCAACAAGTTCCGCCTGAATGTCATCCCCCTTCTGCGCACCATTAATCCCCGTGCCTCCGAGAACATCCATGCCACATCCAAGCATATCGCCGAGGCAGAGAAAATCGTGGATTGGGCAGTGGAAAGGGCGAGGGAAGAAGTCACTACAACCCATGGCGACGATCTAATCGTTGATGTCGAGCGTCTCAATGCGTTTGTATCTCCAGATTATCTGCTTAATGAGATTTGTCGCCCCTATGGTTTCTCAACCTCTCAGATTACCGATATGTCAGATGCCATCCGTGAGCACCATGTTGGTGCCGTCTTCCATTCTGTTAGTCATATCGCGGCCGTGGCAAATTTCAGCAATCGCCTTTGCCTGCAGATTTCCCCCCTCCTCACCTCCGAGCGCGAGTACCGTCTGCCCGAGGAGGGCACCTACCGCCTTTCCTCCGATATGAAAATCGTTGTCTCCACCCGTGCCATCGACGATACCTTCCGTATCTCCAAGTCCTCAGACTGCGCCACCCTCGACCGCAGCAAGGTCACCTTTCCCCTCACATTGCGCCTTGCCAAGGAGGGCGACCGCTTCACCCCATTCGGCATGAAGGGCAGCAAACTCGTCAGCGACTATCTCTCCGACCTCAAGTGCTCCGTCATCGACCGCCGTCGCCAGTGGGTCATTGAGGATGCCACGGGTATGATTGTCTGGCTTGTCGGAAGGCGCACCAACGACAAGTGCCGCATCCTTTCCTCTTCGGATGCAGCACTCGTGATAACAGTATCCTAAATCCTATCATTTCATAAGGTATGCAAATTCCTTCGACGGTTTGAAACAGGGACAGGCTTTAGGCACTGCCCCAGGCATCTCGTTGTGACCGCGGATGACGGCCTTGGGAAACTTTTGCTTAAGGTCGAGGATGAGACCGACGAGCGTGGCACGCTGCTTGAGAGTGCGAGTGTCCTTGGGCTTGCCGTTGGCGTCGAGACCGCCTTCATAGCATACTCCGATGGAGCAGCGGTTGA
>CALZYS010000225.1 GCA_945830345.1 uncultured Prevotella sp. | reverse complement strand
ATATACAAGGAAATCGACCGACTGGAGAAGTCGAAACTCAATGTCAAGAAGTTCAGCAAGCGCTATGAGGCATATCAGCCTTTTGCACTTGCGGCAGCCATATCACTACTGATAGAGATATTGCTGAGAATAATCGTCTTTAGAAGAATACCATAATATCGACATGTTTAGATTTGAAGATTCAACATACCTTTACCTCCTTGCCGTGATTCCACTACTGGCATTGCTGAGGTTTGTGATGACAAGGGCGCAGAAAAAGCGACTCCGCAAGTTTGGCGACCCAAAGCTCGTAAGGCAACTCATGCCCGACGTGTCGCGCTGGCGACCGCTGGTGAAATTCTGGTTGCTACAGGCTGCCCTTGCTCTTATCATCGTCATGCTCGCTCGTCCGCAGTTTGGCACCAAGATAAGTAATGAGAAGCGACAGGGCATCGAGACTATCATTGCCATGGACATCAGCAACTCTATGCTTGCGCAGGATGTTACACCGAGCCGTCTCGACCGCTGCAAGATGATGGTGGAGAATCTCGTGGATAACTTCACCGACGACAAAATAGGACTCTTGGTATTTGCCGGCGACGCCTTTATACAATTGCCTATCACGAGCGACTATGTGTCGGCGAAGATGTTTCTTGCTGACATCCAACCCTCGCTGATTGCCACTCAAGGTACCGACATCGCTCTTGCCATATCCAAGGCAATGAACAGTTTCACTCAGGAGGAAGGCATCGGCAAGGCTATCATCGTCATCACCGATGGTGAAGACCACGAGGGAGGAGCCATTGAGGCTGCCGAGGAAGCCCGAAAGAAGGGCATGAGAGTGTATGTGCTCGGTGTGGGTTCGGCCGGTGGCGCACCTATTCCCGACGGCAACGGCGGATATATGAAGGACCGTGGCGGCAACACTGTCATGACGCGACTCAATCAGAGCATGTGCCGCGATATAGCAAAGGCGGGCGGTGGAGCATACATACATGTTGACAACAACAGCGACGCTCAGAGACAACTCGACAACGAACTCGCCAAACTATCGAAGAAGGAGACCGAGAGCACTGTATATAGCGAATACGACGAACAGTTTCAGGCTGTCGGCATCTTGGTGCTCTTGCTGCTCATAGCCGAACTCTGTCTGCTGGAGTGCAAGAATCCGCTGCTCAAGAATGTGCGCTTCTTCAAGGGCAAGCGCCGTTATGCCTCGGCCATTCTCCTGCTTCTGCTCATGAGCGCCATTCCGTCGAATGCACAGAATGACCGCAGCAGCATTCGCCAGGGCAACCGACAGTTCCGTGGCGGAAAGTATGCCGACTCCGAAGTGTCATATCGCAAGGCTATGGAGAAGAATCCGCGCAATCCGCAAGCTGCATACAATCTCGGAAATGCTCTCTTCGCCCAGAAGAAAGACTCAGCTGCCGTGGTGGCATACCAAAGCGGAGTGCAACTTGAGACAAGTGCCATACGCAAGGCAATGGGATATCACAACATGGGTGTGGTGTGCCAGTCGCACAAGATGTATTCCGAAGCTATCGAAGCCTACAAGAATGCATTGCGCCTGAATCCAAAGGACGACGAGGCCAGATATAATCTTGAACTCTGCAAGAAGCAACAGAAGAAGCAGCAGGACAAGAAGAATCAGGACAAGCAAGACCAGAAGAAGGACCAGAACGGAAAGGACGAGAAGAAGGAAAAAGACAAGAAAGACCAGAAGCAAGACAAGCAGAAGGAGAAACAGGACAAGCAGAAGATGAGCAAGGACAATGCTGAGCAGTTGCTCAATGCCGCAATACAGCAGGAGAAGAACACTCAGAAGCGCATGAAGGACAAGATGCAGCAGCCTCGCTCGCGCAAACTTGACAAGAATTGGTAATTATGTGATATATTAAAAAAGGATTGATGAGAAGATTTTATTCGATATTATTGACGCTCTTTGCAGTCACTATCACTGCCACGGCACAGAAACTCGTGGCTGGCGCGCCGTCGCATGTGTCTGTAGGCGAGCAGTTTCGACTCACTTACACTATCAATACGCAGGATGTTGATAATTTCCGTGCAGGCAATTTCCCTGACGCATTCGAAGTGCTTATGGGACCGAGCACATCACGACAGTCGAGTTTTCAGATGGTTAACGGGCATACTACTTCGTCATCGTCAATCACCTTCACATATATCGTCTGTGCCAACAAGAACGGTACGTTCACCATTCCTCCTGCACAGATAAGATGCGACGGAAAGGTGGTGAAATCTAATAGCGTGAAAATCAATGTCAGCGGACGACAGCAGGCGCAGCGAGGCGGAGGCGGCGGAGGATATGACGACGAACCGCAGATGCGACCATCTGGAAGCCATATCTCAGGCTCCGACCTTTTCATCAAGGTGAGCGCCAACAAGCAGCGTGTGCATGAGCAGGAACCGATTCTGCTGACATATAAGGTTTATACACTCGTGCAACTTACCCGACTCGACGGTAAGATGCCCGACCTCAAGGGATTCCATACACAGGAAGTGCAGTTGCCACAGCAGAAGAGTTTCAAAGTCGAGACATACAACGGCCGTCCTTATCGCACTGTCACTTGGAGCCAATACGTGATGTTCCCGCAGATGACAGGAAAACTCGAGATTCCATCCATCACATTCGATGGAACTGTTGTCATGCAGAATAGGGATATTGATCCTTTCGAGGCATTCTTCAACGGCGGTTCGGGATATGTGGAGATGAAGAAGAAGATAAAGGCTCCGGGAATAACGATTCAGGTGGATCCGCTGCCTAATCGTCCCGCTGACTTCTCGGGTGGAGTGGGAAAATTCAATATTTCCGCCCAACTCACTCCGGCTTCCATCAAGACCAACGACGCAGTCACTCTCAGGGTGATTGTCAGCGGTGTGGGCAATCT
>CALZYS010000224.1 GCA_945830345.1 uncultured Prevotella sp. | reverse complement strand
TTACACCCGATGTTGTCATTTCTCGTAGTCTTGTCATTTCTCTTTTTCTTCATAGTTAATGAATTTTATTTTACTGTTCAATTAACCATGCAAAATTAACAATAATCATGACAACAGCACAATCAATCCCGTGAATGCCCCCCCGTAATCCCGTGAATGGGCGAAATAACGGTGCGTCAGCTGTAATGTACCTGTCCCTCTGCCCCAACTGACCCACATACTCTCAAACACAGACTTGCCAACCAAAATTGGTGGAAAATGGCAAATAACCGAAATAAATTTGGTGGAAAATGGCAAAAAGTACTTAAAAAATTTGGTGGAAAACGGCAAAATCACTACCTTTGCACCCATAAAACCCTAAAAGTCAGCAAAATGAGCAAGACAGTATTTAGAAGAAAGATTTATGAAGATATGCTCAACTGGAAAAATGAGCAAAAAGGCGAAACTGCACTACTTATTGAAGGTGCCAGACGTATCGGCAAATCCACAATAGTAGAAGAGTTTGCCAAACGTGAATATGACTCATATATGTTCATAGATTTTTCCGTTGCCTCTCCAGAAGTAGTGCACAGATTTGACGATTTGTCCAACATCGAAGACCTGTTCACCTACCTTCAGTTCCGGTATAACGTAACTCTTCAAGAAGGCAAGTCGGTTGTCATATTCGATGAGGTGCAGATGGCTCCCAAGGCCAGACAAGCTATAAAACATCTTGTCAAGGACGGACGTTATCATTATATCGAAACAGGCTCTCTTATCTCAATAAGGAAAAATGTGATGGACATCGTGATTCCAAGCGAAGAGACAAGACTGCAAATGTTCCCAATGGATTATGAGGAATTCAGGTGGGCTTTGGGAGATGAGACCACTGTTGGATTGCTAAGGCAGGCATTTATTAAGATGAGGCCTTTGGGAGATGAGATACACCGGCAGATGATGCGCAATTTTAGATTGTACATGCTTGTGGGAGGAATGCCGCAGGCTGTTGCGAAATATCTTGAAACGAGAAGCCTGGCGGAAGTAGATAGGGTGAAAAGGAATATCATTGCGCTCTATAGTGATGATTTCCACAAGTTTGACTCATCAGGCAAGGCTGGTGCCTTGTTTAATGCAATACCCGGACAGTTGAGCAAAAATGTATCCAGATACCAGATTGGAAGTGTGCTGAAAGGCGAAAAACCGGGGCGTATGCTTGAGACCATATCCGAAATGAACGATTCTTTTGCCGTAAATGTCGCATACCACTGTGATGACCCTAACATCGGTATGGCCCTTACGCAGGATTTGGAAAAATACAAGATGTATGTAGCTGACACAGGTATATTCGTAACTCTTGCTTTCTGGGATAAGAAATTTACAGAGAACGTGATATACAGCAAGTTATTGGGCGACAAGTTGAGTGTCAATCTTGGCTATGTCTTCGAGAATATGGTTGCCCAAATGTTAAGGGCTAACGGTCATAGGCTATTCTATCACACGTTCTTACGTGAGGATGGCAAGAATTATCACGAAGTGGATTTCCTGATTGCCGACGGGCCAAAACTCAAACCAGTGGAAGTGAAGTCTTCGGGTTACAAGTCACATGTCTCCATAGATCGCTTTTGTGAGAAATACTCCAGTAGGGTGGAAAGGAGTTACATTGTATATACCAAGGATTTGCGGAAAGAGGGGAATACGCTCTATCTACCCATATATATGACGATGTTCTTATAAAACAATTAAGCAGATGCCATTGGGGGCGTGAGCGTCTCACCTGGGGCATACAAAATAAAATGCTGCAACAGACATTGCGCCTGTTGCAGCATTTGATTTATCGGTTGATTACACTCAATTACCCCATCCATTCGTTGTTGTCACCAGGAGCATTGTCATAGATATTTTCGCAATAATTTATTGACGACAACTGACGAACGTTTCTGTCTATCTCCTAACACCCAACAACTGTTAAATACAAGTATCAAGTCGTCACCTTCCAGTCGCCTATTGTGCGTCGCTCGGGGTCGAAGTTGATACCCACTTTTACTATGGGCAGACCAGAGAGGGCAAACTTTGAGGAGTAGTCCTTGAGGTCAATCTGATTGATGGCTGCCTGGGCGGACTTATTTAATTTCAGCTCGAAGAGATACAATGCCTTGTCGGTCTTCATCACTATATCCACACGTCCTGTGGGAGTGTGAACTTCCACCTCCACATATCTACCGAAGAGCGAGAAGATGACATAGAGCAGCTGCTGGTAATGTCCCTCGGAGTTGGCATTGTCGCAATAAGGCACGGTGAGGAGATAAGACTGAAGGAGGCGGAACATCTCGTCGAGGTCTTCCTTGAGCAAGGCTAAGTACATACAGCCTATCGTAGTGCCTCCTTCAACATAAAACTCATTCACATAATTTGGCAAGAGACTTTCCATCAGCCCTACACGTATTTTGGTGTTCGGGATGTCGAGTGTGTATAGTTTCGACGCACGGTCGTATTCCTTTATCGTGATATAGCCGCTCTGGTATAGCAGCGGGGTTATGTCCTTCATGTTTTCGGTGGGAGCGTCGAAAGCTGACGCCAACACAAGCCTGCCTCCTATTTTAGACGGTACGACATTATACTTGCGCAGCATCTCTATGAGATATGTCGGAGTGCCCGAACCAAACCAGTAGTTGGTGTAGTCGCCATCCTGCAAGGCATTAAGAAGGCTGAAGGGATTGAATATGTCGGGCGACGGGCAGGTGAAATGATAGCCGTCATACTGCCGTTTCAGTCCTGCGATGGCTCCCTCGCGAGTAGTCTGCTGAGCCTCGGCGAAGTCGTCGAGATAATCGGTCATCTGCGTCAACATCTCCTCCTTGGTAATACCGCAAACTCCGGCATAGTCGGTGCGCATGGATATGTTCTTCAGGTTGTTAAGCTCGCTGA
>CALZYS010000223.1 GCA_945830345.1 uncultured Prevotella sp. | reverse complement strand
AATTAGGAATGAGGAATGAGGAATTTGTTGGCGAGAACTTCGGAAGGGTGAATAAGCCGGAGGCGAGGGAGACACTCATGGCACTTGCAGAGTATTTTGTGAAGATAGGCCGACAGAGGATAATTGACGAGCGCATTGACGTGGGAATAATATCTCCTTATAGGGCGCAGGTGCAGTATCTCCGCCATTTGATCAAGAAGACAGATTTCTTCAAGCCGTTCCGCAAGATTATCTCAGTGAATACTGTTGACGGATTCCAAGGTCAGGAGCGCGATGTCATTCTCGTTTCACTTGTACGCAGTAATGAGGAGGGACAAATTGGATTCCTTCGCGACCTCCGACGTATGAATGTAGCCATAACAAGGGCGCGAATGAAACTCATCATCCTCGGCGATGTAGCAACACTAACTAAACATCCTTTCTATAAAAAGCTATGGGAATATTGTAAAAATGAAGAATGAAGATAAATGGGGTTGGGAAAACCGAAGCTCGATTGTTCTTGTTAATAAAAAGAGCTAATGATAATGAATGTAAGACAAGAAGACACGGCAAGTCTGTACAAAAAACATGCCTCAAAAATGAAAGTGGTCGCCCAATTGATATTGGGTGATTCGGACGAGGCTGATGATGCCGTAGGGGACGTATTTGCCGATGTGGCCACTGGCAAGATATCCACAGAAGGAGAAAAAAACGAGTCGATGCTTTTCATCTGCCTACGCAACCGCTGCCTCAATCTCCTCAAACGGAAAACCCTGCTTGAAAGGATAAGAGGAAAGATGCAACTCGACAATCGTGTTGACATCTCTCCTCCCGAACGACAGGTTGACCGACTTGAAGAAATCCTCGATTTCATCGATACCAAACTGACTCCCCAGACGGCACGCATTGTGCGTATGCACTATCAGCAAAAGATGAAATATCGGGAGATTGCAGCCGAACTTGGTATAAGTGAGACTGCCGTGTATAAACATCTTGCACAAGGAATCAGTAAGCTCAGAGAGAAATTTAATTGAATTAAGAATTAAATAATAAGAATTAAGAAATGGACAAAATTGAAAGAATAATCGATATGACGGAACATCCCGAGAGATATACCGAGGATGAACTGCGACAGATGCTCATCGATGATGACGAAGGCAGTAGGATATACAAGACAATATCCGAAATCAACGTAGCTTTTGATATGGAGAAAGATGCATTAATGTCATCTTCCTCAAAATCTGCAGGCATGAAGATATTGCATAGAATTAAACAGATTTATATCAGTAAGGCCGCCGCGGCTGTAATAGCGATATGTCTCATATCCGGCATCACATATGCCGCAGTGGCCCTTATACATCGCCCGGCCACCCAACCAGAGGAGGTGTCCCCCGCCGCTTCAGCCGCTCCCTCCTCGTCAGCCCCCGTGCTCGGCGTGTCAGCGCCGAGTTCCCCTTCTCCCGTAGTGAAGACCTATGAGGATGCCCCCCTCTCCTCCATCATTGCCGACATCGCCCGCGCCTTCTCAAAGCATCAGGCATATCGCACTCATAAGGCTGATTCCCTCCGTCTTTATTTCCGTCTCGACACCCGCCGCGGATTGGAGAAGAACATAGAGGAGCTTAACACATTTGAGAATATTAACATCGAAATAAAAGGAGACACCCTCGTGGTGGATTAAGTTATGACTATTGTTATTTCTATCATAGTCCTATTGTTGCTTATGCCGGCAAAAGGACAAGCCCAACGCGTATCACGCGACTATCACGACCGCTCGATGTCGAAGGTGCTTATCGACCTCGATCGTGCATCATCAAGATACCACATCAGTTTTATATATAATGAACTGGAGGATTTTACGGTTACAAAACAACTCGAAGACCGCCCGGTATTGGATGCCGTACGCGATGTAATCGGCTTTTATCCACTGACTATGAACGTCGGCGACAGTATCATCACAGTGGAATGTATCAACAAAGCCGAACGACGACTCATCGGACAACTCATTGACGAGAACAACAATCCCGTGATTTTCGCCAATATCCAGTTGATGGCTATAGCTGACACAGCCTTCATCACCGGTGGAGTGAGCAACGAGAACGGACAGTTTGTCATCCCATGCGAAGAACCGAGAGTAAGGATGAAAATCTCATGTATAGGCTACAAAAACATCGATTCCATTGTGGATATAGCCGATATTGGTACGATAAAGATGCAAGGCGAGCAGTATGCCATAAATGGAGTACTTGTGAAGGGACACCACCGTGTGGACAAGGTTGACCGCTCTGTATTTACCTTCTCGGAGGAGCAGAAGAAGAACTCCCGCCAGACTCAGGAGATACTTACCACTCTGCCCGGATTGCGCAATGACGTGCTTACTGGCAAGTTGAAGACCATGAACGGCAAGTCGCTTAAGATACTTGTCAATGGTGTTGAGGCTACCGACAATGACCTCAAGAGCATACCCGTGGATAAGATCAAGAATGTGGAATATTACACGACTCCACCGGCACGCTATGCCGATGTGGGCACACTTATCAATATCAAGACCCAGCCCCTTGATGCCGGTTATGCTGCCGGATTTGACGTGATGCAGGCTATGTGGACTGCGTTCAATAACACCAATCTCTTTGTGCGCTATAACAAGGGCAACCATCAGATAGCCTTCGACTATAATATGGAATATCGCAATAATTCCAATTGCGAGAGTGAGGATTCGTATGTTTTCACCGATGGAACCACTGTTTCTGACTATCTCTATCGTGGTGACTACCATTTCGGATATTGCAACCAGAACTTCAATCTCAAATATATTTATAACAAGGAGGACGACTTCACCTTCCAGGCAAAGTTCTCGCCAAACGTCTTCAACTGGTTTTGGCGTACCGATAACGAGATTGAGGCACACAACAATCCCCTTTGGCAGGACGGCG
>CALZYS010000222.1 GCA_945830345.1 uncultured Prevotella sp. | reverse complement strand
TGGCACTGAACGGCAATAACGGCATGGAGCTCAGGTTTGGATCCAGCCTCAAGACCGAGGTTGAACTTGCGTCCATGACTGATAATCTCCTCGACCACGGGCTGCATCTGATTGGTCTTTATCGGATAGATTATAAAGTTCTCAGCCTTGTATTCATATTCCTCGGCAGCCTTCTTGAAACAGCTGCTCGTCTTCTCGATACGATTGTCGAGAATATCGGGAAATCTCAGAAGCACAGGAGTAGTGACATCACGAAGAGCCAGTTCGTCCATCACTTCACGGATATCGATTTGGGTGTTGTTCTTACAAGGTGTGACATAGACATCACCTTCTTCATTAATACCAAAATAGGAGGTGCCCCAACCATTAATGTTGTAGAGCTCTTTCGAGTCTTCTATAGTCCACTTTTTCATTCTTGTCCGATAAGATCTAAGATTTTGTTTACTGATATTTTAATTTTCTCATAATTGTCCATTAAACTGACGTCGAGCACATGCTTTGCCTTGGTGTAGAATGGCTCGCGCTTCTCCAATTGCTCCTTGATGAAGTCAATGAGTTGCTCGGGAGTCTTGTTCTTGAGAAGGGGGCGCTCGATCTTGCCCATGAGCAGGTGCTTGTAGAGCACTTCGGGGTCGGCCTTAAGATATATAGTCTCTCCCTGACCGTTCAGATAGTCCATATTGTCGAAGAAACAGGGAGTGCCGCCACCGCAACTGAGGATAACATCCTCAAACTCTGCCACCTCGTGAAGCATGTTGCGCTCAATCAATCGGAAGCCTTCCTCCCCGCGCTCGGCGAAAATCTGGGCAACGGTCTTACGCATACGGCTCTCGATATACCAGTCGAGATCATAGAACTGCAGTCCCATTGCCTTCGACAACGCCTTGCCTACGGTGGTCTTTCCGGCTCCCATATAGCCGATGAGGATTATTCGTCTCATTTCTTCTTAACCGGTGTTGACTCCACAATATTCTTACATTCCTCGTATGTCAGTTCGGCTGCCCTGTCGTGCATGTTCTTCGGCAGACGATAGTTGGTGCCGTCATACTGGATATATGGGCCATACCTGCCATTGAGCACCTCCATCTTGGGATCTTCGTCGAAACTCTTGAGATGGCGTTGCTGCTCCTGCTGACGCTTGTCGTTGATAAGTGCCACGGCATCATCGAGGGTGATAGTCAAGGGATCCATCTCCTTGGGGATGGACACATATTTCTTGTCGTGCAGGATATAAGGACCGAAACGTCCGGTTCCCACAGTCACTGGCTTGGTCTCAAACTTTCCGAGGTCGCGAGGGAGCTTGAACAGTTCCATGGCCTCGTCGAGAGTAATGCTCTCCATACTGAATTCAGATGGCAGTTGGGCAAACTTTGGTTTATCTTGATCCTCAGCATCACCAATCTGCACCACAGGTCCGAATCGACCAATCTTGACATATACCGGTTTGCCGCTCGTGGGGTCGAGACCCAACAGACGCTCGCCTGCCTTATGCTCTGCCCTGATGTTCATCGTATTCTCGACAACGGGTTCAAAGTCCTGATAGAAATCACGCATCATGTCGGTCCATTTCTCGTTGCCCTCAGCAATCTCGTCAAACTTCTGCTCGACCTTGGCAGTGAAGTTATAGTCCATAATACCAGGAAAATACTGCAGAAGAAAGTCGTTGACCACGATACCTATGTCTGTGGGCATGAGTTTGCCCTTGTCACCACCCGTAATCTCGGTTCGTGTCTTCTCAGTCACCTGCTTACCTTTGAGCACAATCGACTCAAACTGGCGCTCCTCGCCCTTCTTGTCGCCCTTGTGCACATACTCACGCTGCTGGATGGTGCTGATGGTTGGAGCATAGGTGGAAGGACGTCCGATACCAAGTTCCTCGAGCTTATGCACAAGACTTGCCTCGGTGTAGCGCATCGGACTCAGGGTGTAACGCTGCAATGCCGACACCTCACGTCGCTGGAGTGACTGACCCTCGGAGATTGGGGGGAGCATACGTATGCCCTCGGCTTCTGTCTGCTCATCATCGTCGGTAGATTCATGATACACCTTAATGAAACCGTCAAACTTCACCACCTCACCATTGGCTACAAACTGCTCGTCAAGACCAGAGCCCGAGATGTTGACTGTCGTCTTCTCAATCTCGGCATCCGCCATCTGACTTGCGATGGTGCGTTTCCATATCAGTTCGTAAAGACGCTTCTCCTGTCCCCTGCTCTCGATGGTAGAGGCAGTCATATCAGTGGGACGAATGGCCTCGTGGGCTTCTTGCGCACCCTTTGACTGAGTGTGGAACTGGCGAGGCTTGCTATATTTGTCGCCCCACAATTTACAAATCTCCTCCTTGCTGCCATTGATACACAGGGCAGAGAGGTTGACAGAGTCGGTACGCATATATGTAATATATCCGTTCTCATAGAGGTGTTGGGCGATCGTCATCGTCTGCGAAACGGTGAATCCCAACTTGCGTGCGGCCTCCTGCTGAAGGGTGGAGGTAGTGAAAGGAGGTGCAGGAGAACGCTTCAAAGGTTTCTTGTTCACCGAATCGGCCTTGAATTCTGCCTGCTGACACTTTTCGAGGAAAGCAAGCACTTCATCACGGCTCTTGAATCGCGTGGGGAGTTCGGCCTTCACCTCTGACATCGCTCCATCCTTGTCCTCGATGGCAAAGATGGCACTCACCCTGAAATACGACTCGCTCTTGAAATTTTGGATTTCCCTCTCGCGCTCCACGATAAGGCGCACTGCAACACTCTGCACTCTACCGGCAGAAAGGGCGGGCTTGACCTTGCGCCACAACACGGGGGAAAGCTTGAATCCCACAATGCGGTCGAGAACACGACGCGCCTGTTGGGCATTAACAAGATTCATGTCGATATGCCTGGGGTTCTTGATAGCCTCCAAGATAGCCGGTT
>CALZYS010000221.1 GCA_945830345.1 uncultured Prevotella sp. | reverse complement strand
ATGGAAGGACGTCTCACCCTCTGCAACCTCTCAATCGAGATGGGTGCGCGTGGAGGATTTATCGCTCCCGACGAGACAACATTCGAATATATCAAGGGTCGCGAGTTCGCTCCTAAGGGCGAGGCTTGGGACAAGGCAGTGGAATACTGGAAGACCCTCAAGAGCGGTGATGACGCCGTGTTCGACAAGGAACTCAACTTCGACGCTGCCGACATCGAGCCGCGTATCACCTACGGCACCAACCCCGGAATGGGTATCGGTATCACCGAGGCAATCCCCTCGCTCGACGAGATCGACGAGGCTGGTAAGGCTTCGTTCCTGAAGTCGCTCGACTACATGGGCTTCGCTCCGGGCGAAAAGCTCATCGGTCATGCCATCGACTATGTATTCCTCGGTGCATGTACCAACGGACGTATTGAGGACTTCCGCGCCTTCGCTTCTATCGTGAAGGGCAGAAAGAAGGCCGACAACGTGGTGGCATGGCTTGTGCCCGGTTCATGGGCTGTTGACAAGCAGATACGCGAGGAAGGACTCGACAAGGTGTTTGCCGAGGCAGGCTTTGCTATTCGCCAACCGGGATGCTCGGCATGTCTTGCCATGAACGACGACAAGGTTCCCGCAGGCAAGTATGCTGTGAGCACCAGCAACCGTAACTTCGAGGGACGCCAGGGTCCTGGTTCGCGCACTATCCTTGCTTCACCCTTAGTGGCTGCCGCTGCCGCTGTGACAGGAAAAATCACTGATCCAAGAGAGTTGTTGTGATATTGAAAAATTGAAGATTGAAAGTTGAAAGATGAAACAGAAATTTGACGTTATAACAAGTACATGCGTGCCACTTCCATTGGAGAATGTGGACACCGACCAGATTATACCTGCACGCTTCCTGAAAGCCACCGACAAGGAAGGCTTCGGAGAAAACCTCTTCCGCGACTGGCGCTACAACAAGGACGGTTCGCCCAAGAAGGATTTCGTGCTCAACGACCCCACCTACGGAGGCTGCATCCTCGTGGCTGGCAAGAACTTCGGTTCGGGCTCAAGCCGTGAGCATGCCGCATGGGCAATCGCCGGTTATGGATTCCGCGTGGTTATCAGCAGCTTCTTTGCCGACATCCACAAGAACAACGAACTCAACAACTTCGTGCTGCCGGTGGTAGTGAGCGAGCAGTTCCTCGCCGAACTCTTTGAGAGCATCAAGCAGAACCCGAAGATGGAGGTAAAGGTTGACTTGCCCAACCAGACTGTCACTAACCTCGCTACAGGCAAGAGCGAGCAGTTTGAAATCAACGGCTACAAGAAACACTGCCTTATCAACGGTCTCGACGATATCGACTATCTGCTTGAAAACAAGGATAAGATAGAGACATGGGAAGCGCAGAACAAATAAGCCGTCCACGCACCGGCATACAACCGTTTATCGAGATTATGGACTGCACTCTGCGCGACGGAGAGCAGACCAGCGGAGTGTCGTTCCTGCCCCATGAGAAACTGATGATTGCCCGCACGCTCCTCAAGGATGTCAACGTCGATCGTATCGAGGTGGCTTCTGCCAGAGTGTCGGAGGGCGAGAAGGATGCGGTGAAGATGATTTGCCGTTATGCCAAGCAGATAGGCAAGGCAGACAGTGTGGAGGTATTGGGATTTGTGGATGGATACAAGTCTATCGACTGGATTGTAGAGTGCGGTTGCCAAACGGTCAACCTCCTCACCAAGGGTTCGCTCAAGCATTGCACACAGCAGCTTGGCAAGACTCCGGAGGAGCATATAGCCGATATCATCGACACCATACTCTATGCCCGTTCAAGGGGCATCTCAGTCAATATCTATCTCGAGGACTGGAGCAACGGCATGAAGGACTCTCCCGAATATGTCTATCAGATGATGGATGCACTGTGCACCGCCGATGTGAAACGCTTTATGTTGCCCGACACGCTGGGTATCATGAACCCGCTGCAGGTGATAGAGTATTTCCGCAAGATGGTGAAGCGCTATCCCAATCTGCACTTCGACTTCCATGCCCACAACGACTATGACCTCGCCGTGAGCAACTCTCTCGCAGCAGTGCTCAGCGGTGCCAAGGGATTGCATGTCACTGTCAATGGGTTGGGGGAGAGATGCGGCAATGCGCCCCTGTCGAGCGTTCAGGTAATCCTCAAGGACCAGTTTAATGCCAAGACCAGTATTCACGAGGAAAAGCTCAACGACATCAGCCGACTCGTGGAGGGATATTCTGGTATAGCCGTTGCGCCCAACCAACCCATCATCGGTGACAATGTGTTCACCCAGGTGGCAGGAGTGCATGCCGATGGCGACAACAAGGACAATCTCTACTGCAACGACCTCGTGCCCGAGCGATTCGGACGTAAGCGCGAATATGCTCTCGGCAAGAACAGCGGTAGGGCAAACATCGCCCGCAACTTGCAGGAACTGGGACTTGAACTCACTCCCGAACAGACACGCAGGGTGACACAACGTATCACCGAACTTGGCGACCGCAAGGAGATAGTCACCCAGGACGACCTGCCATTTATCGTGAGCGACGTTCTCAAGCATGCCGCTCCCGAGGACAAGGTGAAGCTCGTGAGCTATATGGTGTCGTCGGCATACGGCTTGAAACCGTTGGCGAGTGTAAAGGTGGAAATCAATGGCGAGCAGTATGAGAGCGACTCCACCGGCGACGGACAGTATGACGCCTTCGTCAAGGCCCTGCGCAAGATATACAAGGAAAGTCTTGACCGCACATTCCCGATACTCGAGAATTATGCCGTCACCATTCCTCCCGGCGGACGCACCGATGCCCTTGTGCAGACGGTTATCACATGGCGCAATGGCGACAAACTCTTCCGTACCCGCGGCCTCGATGCCGACCAGACGGAAGCCGCCATCAAGGCTACATTCAAGATGTTGAACTTAATAGAAGAATAAGATATGAAATTGAAAATTGCAGTTCTCGCGGGCGATGGTATCGGTCCCGAGATTATGGAACAAGG
>CALZYS010000220.1 GCA_945830345.1 uncultured Prevotella sp. | reverse complement strand
ATATGCCATCAAAAAGAAGAGAATCACTGGATAAGTTCAACCAGGGATTTCTTCAAAGGGTCTGAGGGACAGGTACATTGGTTCACTCTTTAGGGTCGATGAACCTGTCCCCGATGATTCCTTCAGCAACGCCAAAGTGATTCACTCCGACGGCAGCTGCACCGACCTGCGCCTTATAGACTCAGAAGCTACGGGCGACACCGATGCCGTTTATGACCTGCTCGGCAGAAAGCGCGATGCTCAGACAAAGGGACTGGTCATTAAGAATGGAATTAAAGTATTAAAGTAATTAAAAATTTAACTACAACTGGATACCCTATGAACACTCGTGTTCATAGGGTTCTTATGCTTCGCTTGAACATAGCAAAACATCGACAAGTGGATTTCATGGATTCGTAAATCAGAGAAATCTGCCCAAAATCGGCACCGAAAAAATATTTATCAAGTCATGAACCGGGAATAGGTCACTGTCCGGAATTGAATACATAAAAACTCTCTGTGCCTCTGTGTCGGATAATATGCAGGTCATACAAGGAGCCTTTTCATGACCCCAAAAAAGGAATAATTCCTGTTTTTTACCCCTAAAATGACGGAATAATTCCCGAAAATAACCCTGAAAACAACAGAAAAAGTCCTGAAAGCTTGCAATGAGTCAACAACGGTATATCTGCCGCAGATACAATAATCCCCGAAGTGCCGATGCCCACAATATGATGCCTTCCCGATGAATCGAAGCAACGAAACTGATTTTCAATGTCAGTTACGGGTTACGGTTACGCTTTGAGGGTAAATCTACTCAACTTTCGGAAGTTATTTTAAACCCTTATACATATAGAATTATCACATGCGAAATTAAGTAATATACTTCAGGAATAATATATTATTATGGACTACCCCCACTACGAGTTCCATTGCACCTGCATAGCACCACGCAAGCGTTGGACTGGAGGGCATCCCAACCTCGACATAATTGCCGCCAGATGCGGTTATGACTTAAAGAACCACCATCATGCCTTGGCAGATGCTGAGGCATGTGCTGCTATCGCGTTGGAAATATTATGACATCAGAATTCCTCTCAACAGATAGGTGGCATTTTGATTGCGTGCCACTCCAGAGGTTATCTTGTAACTATACGTCACATTATCCGTCAGCTCTATCTCAAAGCAGTAGTTATGGAAACGGGATGGATGCTCATCGGACATCTTCGAGAGTTCAAGGTCGTGGGTGGCTATGATGCCAGTGACCGGCAGCTGGGATATGTATTCTAGGAACATCCTCGAACCGCTTAACTTGTCGGCAGAGTTTGTTCCCTTCAGTATCTCGTCGAGTATTATCAGCGTGTGGCTGTTCTCACGACAAGTAGCAATAAGATATTTCAGGCGCAACAGCTCGGCGTTGAAATAGCTGATGCCGTGGGCAAGGTCATCGGAAGTACGCATACTGCTGAACAACGAAAAGGTGCTGACCCTCAATTGCCTGGCAAAAACCGGCATGCCACACATTGCAAGAATATAGTTAACTCCTATGGAGCGAAGGAATGTACTCTTGCCTGCCATATTGGCGCCAGTCACAATATAATAATGTGAGTCGGTGATGGTGAAATCATTGGGCACAGCCTTACTTCCCAAGAAAGGATGGCATATTCCTTCCGCACAATAAACCACCTCGTCTGCATCGACAATTTCCGCCTCCTTTGCGCATGGCTCATTATATCGGAATGTTGCCATCGACACAAGTGCGTCAAAACGGCTTACGGCATCTATCCACTCTGTCATCCTCGGCATATGGCTCGATTTCCATTTTGCAAACCGCCTGACGAGAAAGAGGTCGTTGAGAAAAAATGTGTCGCACAGCATACGATAAAGAGGATTGCCATTGCGGTCGAGGCTGTCCATCAGCCTCTTTAATTGCTTGAAAGAGCGGAGTGCATTTCCGTCGGCACTTGACAGGCGCGAGAGTATGTCGGCATTGTCCTTGGCAGAGAAATGACACTCGGAGATAATCTCCATAAGAGATACATACATGCTCATCTGTTTGCTTACCGCCCCTACTGTCTTGTTGATATTATGCAATGGCCGTGAACACAAGACAATCATCAAAAGCAGTTGCAGTAATCCCCACTGAAACGGCACACTCGACGGAACGACATCCAGCAAAGCGGCAATGAAGGAAGAAAGGAACCCGGCAACAGAGACCACGGCAACCGCCATCGACACGGAAGAAGATGCAAACGAGGGCAACGGCAGTGATTTTGCCTTTTCCACAACTGCCACGACCTTGTCTGTATCTATTAAGTCTCCTCTCAACTGCCCCACAGCCATGAATGAGGTTCGCAAACTCTCGTCTATGGCAAGTTCGTTGACAGCATCCCTTTGGTTTTCTATTTCTAGTTTTGTTCTTGTTCCAGTCATACAAAGCTGCCTGGCAAGGAGGTCGCTACCACCCGATGTGACAGTACGGTTGATGCGCTGGAAGAGCGACTGCTCTCCAAAAACATCCATATCGAAAGAGAACTCATGATGTGGATTGACATATTTCTTTCCATCGCGAAATGCCGTGAGATTACCATTGAGATAAGCCGTCTCATTCATATACACAGCACGCACAGCCCTCAACCTCTCCAATTTCTCACTATTGGCGTAATCCAGCCTTCGTGCTGCGATATAAGCCAAGACAAAGAATATGCCCGACGCAATAATAATCATTTCTGCATAATACATGGCATATATGGCGATAGAAATCATAGCCAAAAGGAATGTCGACAACTGGGCTGCAACAAACCATCTGCCCTTCTTCTTGCAGTGGCGTATCTCCCCAGTCACTTCCTCCGCTTTCTCTTCATATTGGCAATAAATAGCACACTTCTGCTCCCCAAGCTGTTTCAGTATTCCATCTCTGTCCATTGTATTAAAATTTTGTAGGGTGGCAGGAATGAATATGTGTTCCTACCTATATTCTTCTACCATCGACATCAAGTCGTAGAACATCAAGCGAGT
>CALZYS010000219.1 GCA_945830345.1 uncultured Prevotella sp. | reverse complement strand
AAGCCATCGACCTCGCCCATGACGAGAATACGAGCATCCTGTCATATAACGACGAGAACTCGCTTGCCTGTGTGCTTTCCATTGCCTATATATGGGCGAAGAATGAATATGTGATACACCGTGAGTATGCCACTGGCAAGGGATATGCCGACCTTGTGATGATACCCCGTCGCAATGTCTCAAAGCCTGCACTCGTAATCGAACTGAAATACAACCAATCCACAGATACTGCCATCAGCCAAATCAAGCAGAAAAACTATCCTGCCAAGTTGGCTGACTACACTGGTGACATCCTTCTCGTGGGTATAAACTACGACAGGGAGTCGAAGCAACATACATGTAAAATAGAAAGTGTAAACTGATAATCATACATGCCTTATTGTTGTATATCAGAATTTCTTGCCGAAGACTATGCTTGTGAATGTCATCCACAGTATCTTCATGTCGAAGAGTAGGGAGTTGTGGTCAAGATAGTAGAGGTCGAGGTCCAGGCGGCGAAGCATCTTCTCCATTGTGTCGGTGTAGCCGTTGTATAGAGTGGCGTAGGATGTTACGCCGGGTCTTATTTGATATAGTTTGACGTAGTCGGGGTTATGTTCCATAATTTGGTCGATATAGAACTTGCGCTCCGGGCGCGGACCTATGAACGACATGTCGCCTTTGAGTACGTTCCATAGTTGGGGAAGCTCGTCAAGATGGTGTTCTCTTAAGAATTTGCCTGCCTTTGTTAGACGATCATCGCTTTCATGACAGAAAAGAGCAGGGCCATCCTTCTCTGCATCGGTTTTCATACTACGAAACTTATAGATATAGAACGGTTTGCCATGGAAACCTATTCTCTCTTGGCTAAAGATAGCAGGACCACCGTCCTCTTTTTTTATTATGAGGTAGCAATATAAAAATAGAGGCGAGAATACGACAAGTGTGATTGCCGATATGATTATGTCAACTGTTCTTTTTACTATTCTTTGTATATTATTCATAATATTTTGAGAATCTTCTATATATATAACTCTGATATTATGGATTTATTGTGTGTATCCTATAATTTTTTCACTTTTATGAATAAAAGTTTTATTTATTCTTCCCTCCGAGTACCCCCGATTTAGCCACAGTCAATTGCACTCCGAAGTTGTTGCCGGTAAGATTGCCGTGATCTAAAGCCATGGCTGCTGTGATATTCCATCCTTTTGGCATGTTGCACGACACCTCGCCCATGCAGTAGAAACCTGTCTTGGGTTCGGGGTAGGGTTTTTTGTATGTACCATAGCCCTTTTGCCATGTTGACAGGAGGCGGTAGCTGAGGTTTCTGGCGGGTTGTCCTGATATGCCAATGTGATAAGCCACGAAGCGGTTGTTCTTGAACTCAATATTGCCGTCGGTGTTGTATATAGGAGATGTATATAGCGGGTTGCCGATGGCTTGTCCCCAGTGTTGCCAACCAGTGTAGAGATGGTGGTTGTAGTAGTTGTCAATGCCGCCAATATGGTCGGGCATTTGCTGGGTGTGGTCATGATAGATTGGACCGCTTTGGTATTTGGTATATAGATATTCTGCCACGATATTGTTAACATAGCGGAAGTTCTTCAGCTTTAGCTCCAAACCCAACATAATGTCTTTCAGTTGGTACATAAGAAAGCGGTTGTCCTTTTTCTCATTCCATTCTGCCCCAACGCCATACCCATCGTAGTCAAGCAGGAACATTGACGAGTGGTCCTCGAAGTAGTGGTCGGCATAGAAGCCTAAAGCCCACTTGGGATAGTCCAAGTCAAGTCGTGCCACCCAACTGCCTACTATGTTTCCGCGTGCATTCTGATATACATCCTCACTGGTGTCAGCATCACCGGGAATGAGTGCGGTCAGGAATGCATCCAGCCCCTTGTCGTTGTCGAGGACAATCATTTTGCCATAGTCGTCAAATAGGTAGGAAGTGCCGCCAAACTGTGCAGCCATCTCCAAACCGAGTGTAAGCGACAGGGGGCGATGTCTCTTGGTGTCGGCTATTCTGAGATAACCGGCTTTGGAATGATAGAGAACGTTTTCTGTGTAACGTGATTTTATGTCGGTGAAGTCCTTCTGCCATCCCTCGTCGGTGGTTTTGCCGTAGGCGATATGTCCCTTGATTGAAACCCATCCGCGGGTGAATGGTAATGTCCAGTAGTCCTGTAATGCCAGGCGCACTTGCGGCACAGGACGGGCATTGATGCCTAAAGTCTGCGAACCGGTGCTCAGGGTTTGGCTCTTCAGTTCCATCGGATATTCCTTACTGCCGATAGTCAGGACACCCTTTTTCCATCTGCCTTCAATAAATGCTTGTTGGACAATAACCGAACTGGAATAGTTGAATGCCGCAGCTATGTCAACCATTCCACCCCATGTGAATCTGCCCAATGAATCCACGGTAGTTTCCTTGGCTAACGAGGCTCTCATATAGCCGTTGTTAGGATCGAGCGAACAAAGTCCGTGTTTGTTGGCGTTGAGCCAAAAAGGGGTATTGTCTCCTGAACTGATTGAGGTCTGTGTGCTTACTTTCCATCTGAGGGTATCATTCTGTGCATTCGTAATGCAGAAAGCTTGCAAGGCAGATATGACAAAAAGGTATTTCTTCATTAATTGAGTTCGGAATACAAAGCCACATCCCATTCTTTGGGACATGGCTTTGTACAAATAATAATTCTTGAATCTGATGGTTTATTTCTCAGAAGCGATGCGCTCCTTGATTGCCTTGCTCTCTGCCTCATATCCGGGCTTGTCGAGCAGGGCGAACATGTTCTTCTTGTAGGCCTCTACTCCGGGCTGGTTGAACGGGTTCACTCCGAGAATGTTGCCGCTGATGCCGCAGGCAATTTCGAAGAAGTAGATAACCTGGCCGAGATAGTACTCGTTGAGTTCGGGCATTGAGACGCGGATGTTGGGAACACCACCGTCAACGTGAGCCAAACGTGTACCGAGTTCCGCCATCTTGTTCACGTCGTCAACGCGCTTGCCGGCGAGGAAGTTCAGACCGTCGAGGTTCTCATCGTCGTTGGGGAAGAGCATTGTG
>CALZYS010000218.1 GCA_945830345.1 uncultured Prevotella sp. | reverse complement strand
AGGCGCAAGTGGAATCCACAGTGCACCAACAAGGACGAGCAGCGCCCACGCCTCGTGTATATCTCCAACTCGCACAACGTCACAGTTCAGGACGTGCGCCTCGTCAACAGTCCCTTTTGGACAAATCATCTCTACAACTCCGACCATGTGCGCTATCTCGACTGCTACATCTATTCGCCCACTAAGGGACTTAAAGCTCCAAGCAGTGATGCCATCGACATCGACGTGTGTCATGACGTGATTGTTGATGGATGCTATATGTCGGTCAACGATGATGCCGTGGCTATCAAGGGAGGCAAGGGCACATGGGCTGACAAGGCTCCCGAAAACGGTCCCAACTTTAACATCCTCATCCAGAACTGCAAGTATGGCGTGGTTCATGGTTGTCTCACCCTCGGCAGCGAGAGCGTATATGACCGCAACATCGTGCTTCGCAATATCGAGGTGGATAATGCCAACCGTGTGCTTTGGCTCAAGATGCGTCCCGACACTCCGCAGCACTATGAGTATGTCACCGTAGATAATATTTCGGGCACCACAGGTAGTTTCCTCGTAGTGCGCCCCTGGACGCAGTTCTTCCAACCAGAGGATCGCAAGGATATGCCCAAGAGTCAGTGCAACAACATCGTGATGACGAATATCAAGATGCAGTGTCGCAACTTCTTTGATGTCGGCACGAGTGACAAATACCTCCTCCGCGATTTCACCTTCAGGAATATCAACGTGAAGGACGAGAAGAAGGCATTCGACCCCAGCGTCATCCCCAACACCATTGTCGATAATGTGGTTATTCAGTAGTCTATTTATATAAAAAAGGCACGGAGCGTCAGAGATTTCCTCTGCACTCCGTGCCTTTTTCTATACGTATGTTATCTATAGCATTGTCTTCGCCAGCTGTAGGGAGTTTGCGCAGCAAGTCAGTAATCAATCATCAATAATCAATAATCATCCGAATCAGAGCCGAAGACTCCTAATCTGTGCTAATCAGTGGATTCTCCTATGTGACTCCGCTATGACTCCGCTGTGACTCCGCTTTTTCAGCATACATCCAGCAGTTGTCCCTCTTACCTCTTATTTCTTTACCAATTTCTCCAGTTTCTTGTATTCCTTCTTTGTCAGGCGCATGAAGGAGCCGTGCTGCGGACCGTTGACCCCCTGGATGTCGGTGGGATTGGAGAAGTTGCGCATGAACTTGTCGGCACGGCAGATGCGGTAGTGCTTGGGCTTGGAGGAATACTCGATGTAGCCGATGTGCCATGTGTCGTCGCCAGCAAGTTGGAATGCCGACACGCCCTCGCACTTCTTGTTGCCCTCGAAGTCAATGTAGTCGTCATCATCGGGCAGGCTCCACGGACCGGTGAGCGAGGGGGCGGTGGAGGTGAAAAGTCCCGGTTTGCCGCCCTCTTTCTTTATCATCATGTGATAGAGTCCGTCGGCGGGCAGATAGTTGATGTCGGCATCGATGGTGGCATAGCCCCAATCGAAGAGCAGGCGGGGCTTGGTGAGACGGGTGAACGATTCGTCGGCATAGGAGTAGTACATGCGGTCGTAGGCTTCCTCCGCCTTGTTCCACAGCGAGTAGTAGATAAAGTAGCCGCCTCGCTTGCCGTCGCTCCACTGATAGTTGGGATCCCAGAATATCTGCGGTGCCCACACGCGGTTGACAGTGCTCCAGTCCTTATACACATCGGGCGATTCGGGATCGCAGAAGATGGAACTGCCCTTGCGGAAGTCGAATGTCACTGATGTCCAATTGATGAGGTCGTCGGAGCGCAGGAGGTCGATGCCATAGTTGTTCCACTGGCGGCTCTTCCTCACGCACATGTCGGTGGTCACCATAAGGTAGCCCTTGCAGTCGTGGGTGCGGCAGATGAAGGCATCTCGCGTTCCGCCCTCAATTCGGGCGTGCTCGTAGGGTGAGAAGATACTGTCACCGTTGTTGATGTCCTGATAATGGAGCCCGTCGCGACTGATGGCGTATGCCGTCCATTCGCCACGGTCGCTCATGTGGCAGTAGAGATAACCATAGTTGCCCTTTTGAGGATTCTGCGCCATTGTCGCGCTTGGTGTTAATGTAGCAATGAGTGCCATCACACAAGAAGTTATGATTTTTTTCATAATGTTAGTTTTTTATAGTAATTTATTATTTTATCTTCCAAGCCATGACTCAGGATTGAGCTTAGCCCTCTCTTTGCGCAACTGGAACTGAAGGATGTTGTCTTGTCCAACAGTGCCGAGCACCTGACGGGCACTCACCTTCTGACCACGATGGACACTCACCGACGAGAGATTGCAATAGACGGAGATATAGCTGCCATGGCGCACCATCACTCCGGTGACTCCACCCATGCTGAACACTGCACTCACCTCACCGTCGAAGATGCTGCGAGCCTTGGCTCCGGCAGAACCGAGGATGTTGATGCCCTTGTTGTCGAGACGCACGTTCTTCAGCCCCTCGACATTGTATTGTCCGAAATGACTCACTATGCGGTAACCTCCGGTGATGGGCATGGGCAGGCGACCGCGGTTGCTCTCGAAACTGCCGCTAATGCGGCGGTCCTCGGAGTCGAGATTATATACGAGGGGCTTGGATTGCTCTTTCTTGGCGTCCTCCACCTCGCGCTCCAGTTTCTTTGCCTCGGCAATGGCTCGACGGTCTTCCTCGTTGCGCAGTTCCTCAGCCTTGTGTCTGGCAGCCTCGGCTTCCTTCTGCTTGCGGGCGAGTTCCGCCTGCTTGCGAGCTAATTCCTCAGCCTTGCGCTTGCGCTCTGCCTCGGCTCGCTTTGCCTCTTCGGCAGCCTTGCGCTTTGCCTCGGCGATAGCCCTCTGTCGGGCTTTTTCCACCTCGATAGCCACGAGGCGGTCAATCTGGGCATTGATGGCGGCATCACGCTTCTGCTGTTTGGCGATGATGCCCTGTATGGTCTTCTGCTGCTTTTGCAGGGTGTTCACCACGTTCTGTTGCTCCACCTGCTTGCCTTCAAGCGAGCGACGCTCCTGTTCACCTTTATATAATAGGTTGCTCTTCTGCTTCTTGGTGGCAGTGAGCTGCT
>CALZYS010000217.1 GCA_945830345.1 uncultured Prevotella sp. | reverse complement strand
ACTGTTGTCAACATCCCCGACACCACAGGCTACTGTCTGCCTACTGAGTATGGTGCAAAGATCAAGTATCTGATGGAGCATGTGGACGGTGTGCACAATGCCATCATCTCCACCCATTGTCACAACGACCTCGGTATGGCTACTGCCAACACCCTCAGCGGTGTGCTCAATGGAGCGCGCCAGGTGGAGGTGACAATCAATGGTATCGGAGAGCGTGCCGGCAATACCTCTCTTGAAGAGATTGCCATGATACTCAAGTGTCATAAGGACATCGATATCGACACCAATATCAACACCACGATGATATGCCCCACAAGCCGCATGGTGTCGAGCCTCATGAACATGCCAGTGCAGGCCAACAAGGCCATCGTGGGTCGCAACGCCTTCGCACATTCCAGTGGTATTCATCAGGACGGAGTGCTCAAGAATGTCTCCACCTACGAGATTATCGACCCCAAGGATGTGGGTCTCGACGACAACTCAATCGTATTGACAGCCCGCTCAGGTCGTGCCGCATTGAAGTTCCGCCTCGGTGTTCTCGGAGTGAAGATCGACGACGAGGAGAAGGTGGATGCTATCTATCAGAAGTTCCTGCGTCTTGCCGACCAGAAGAAGGAGGTGAACGACGATGATATCCTGATGCTCGCAGGTGCCGACACTGCCGAGAGCCGTGCCGTGAAACTCGACTTCCTGCAGGTTACTACTGGTATGGGGGTTAAGAGTGTTGCAAGCATCGGTCTCGACATCTCGGGTCAGAAGTTTGAGGAGGCAAGCACTGGTAATGGTCCTGTGGATGCCGCCATCAAGGCTCTCAAGAAGATTATCCAGAAGCACATGACCCTCAAGGAGTTCACCATCCAGGCCATCAGCAAGGGTTCTGACGATGTGGGTAAGGTGCACATGCAGGTGGAATACAACGGCAACGTGTATTACGGTTTCGGTGCCAACACCGACATTGTCACCGCTTCTGTCGAGGCATACATAGATTGTATTAACAAGTTTAGAGGATAAATAACTTAACTTTCGCAAGAAAGGGAAGTTGAGCAAATGCGAAACAAAAATATAGATATGAATACATTATTTGATAAGATCTGGGACAAGCACGTCGTTCAGCAGATTGAAGACGGTCCCACACAGCTTTACATCGACCGCCTCTATTGTCACGAGGTGACGTCGCCACAGGCATTCGCAGGTATGAGGGAGAGAGGACTCAAGTGCTTCCGTCCCGACCATATCTACTGTATGCCCGACCATAACACTCCTACCCACGACCAGGACAAACCCATCGAGGACCCTGTATCCAAGAAGCAGGTGGATACCTTGGCAAAGAATGCCGCCGACTTCGGACTCACCCACTATGGTATGATGTCCAAGGACAATGGTATCATCCATGTCGTTGGTCCTGAGAAGGGATTGTCTCTTCCGGGTATGACCATCGTGTGCGGTGACTCGCATACATCCACCCACGGTGCAATGGGTGCTGTAGCGTTTGGTATCGGAACATCTGAGGTAGAGATGGTTATGGCATCTCAGTGCATCCTCCAGCAGAAGCCCAAGTCGATGCGCATCAACATCAACGGACAACTTCAAAAGGGTGTCACTCCCAAGGATGTGGCTCTCTATCTTATGTCAAAGCTCACCACCTCAGGAGCCACAGGCTATTTTGTAGAGTACTCTGGTCAGGTGGTGAAGGATATGACTATGGAAGGTCGTCTCACACTCTGCAACCTCTCAATCGAGATGGGCGCACGCGGAGGATTTGTTGCTCCCGACGAGACTACATTCGAATATATCAAGGGTCGCGAGTTTGCTCCTACGGGAGAGGCTTGGGACAAGGCTGTGGCTTATTGGAAGACCTTGCAGAGCGGCGATGACGCCGTGTTCGACAAGGAACTCAACTTCGAGGCTGCCGACATCGAGCCACGCATCACCTACGGCACCAACCCCGGAATGGGTATCGGTATCACCGAAGCTATCCCCTCTATTGACGACATCGACGAGGCTGGCAAGGCTTCGTTCCTCAAGTCGCTCGACTATATGGGCTTCGCTCCCGGCGAAAAGCTCATCGGTCATGCCATCGATTATGTGTTCCTTGGCGCATGCACCAACGGACGTATTGAGGACTTCCGCGCCTTTGCATCCATCGTCAAGGGCAGAAAGAAGGCCGACGGTGTTGTGGCATGGCTTGTTCCCGGTTCATGGGCTGTTGACAAGCAGATTCGCGAGGAAGGACTCGACAAGGTGTTTGCCGAGGCAGGCTTTGAGATTCGTCAGCCAGGATGCTCGGCTTGTCTTGCCATGAACGACGACAAGGTGCCCGCAGGCAAGTATGCCGTCAGCACCAGCAACCGCAACTTCGAGGGTCGTCAGGGTCCCGGCTCACGCACCATCCTCGCCTCTCCATTGGTAGCCGCCGCCGCTGCCGTAACAGGTAAAATCACTGATCCAAGAGAGCTGTTGTGATATTGAAAAATTGAAAGACTGAAGGATTGAACAATGAAACAGAAATTTGACGTTATTACAAGTACATGCGTGCCACTTCCATTGGAGAATGTGGACACCGACCAGATTATACCTGCACGCTTCCTGAAAGCCACCGACAAGGAAGGCTTCGGAGAAAACCTCTTCCGCGACTGGCGCTACAACAAGGACGGTTCGCCCAAGAAGGACTTTGTGCTCAACGACCCCACCTACGGCGGCTGCATCCTCGTGGCTGGCAAGAACTTCGGTTCGGGTTCAAGCCGCGAGCATGCCGCATGGGCTATCGCCGGATATGGATTCCGTGTGGTCATCAGCAGCTTCTTCGCTGACATTCACAAGAACAACGAACTCAACAACTTCGTGCTTCCGGTGGTAGTGAGCGAGGAGTTCCTTGCAGAACTCTTCGAGAGTATCAAGCAGAACCCGAAGATGGAGGTGAAGGTTGACTTGCCCAACCAGACTGTCACTAACCTCGCTACAGGCAAGAGCGAGCAGTTTGAAATCAACGGCTACAAGAAACACTGCCTTATCAACGGTCTCGACGATATCGACTATCTGCTTGAAAACAAGGATAAGATAGAGACATGGG
>CALZYS010000216.1 GCA_945830345.1 uncultured Prevotella sp. | reverse complement strand
ACGGAGACATCTCGCACAAGTGGACTGCCTCGATGCTGCAGATGCACCCCAAGGCTATCGTGGTGTGCGACGAGGCTGCTTGTGACGAACTAACCGTAGGAACCTACAAGTACTATCTCGACAAGGAGAGAGGCAACTTATAACAAATACATCGTCAGGCGAGCGTAGGCTTTTTGGGCTTCATGCTCGCTTGACAGCATTTTGTCCACTGCGTCATAATATGATGTCAGCGAGACGAGATATTCTAATGTTGACATCTCACCTGCCTGACAAGCCTTTTGCAGATTAGCCGTGTTGTCGTTTGTCAACAGGCTTGTCTTGCTGTCAGATGCAGCCTTGATAAGACCTTTGGTGAGGGCATAGTCGCTTGAGAGCGCGCTCTTGAGCCCCTCGATAGCAGCCTTATGCATGGCTTCCGCAGCAGCTGCCTCTGCTTTGGCTTGCTTCACCTTTTTTCCCGCACTCCATAGGGGAAGACTCATTCCAACCGCTACACCCTGATACTGTTCGCCTAAGGTTTTCTCACTCATATATCCCACCGACAACTTGGGCAGCCACCCCTGCTTGGCTAATGCCAACTGGCGGCGTCCGAGGGTCATCCCGTCGCGAGTGAGAGCAACAGTGGGAGCTGAGGCGCACACCTTCTCAAACCACTCGTCGAAGTTGTTGGGAAGGGAGACGGGGGCATAAACACTGTCTGTGACGCTGATGTCGATACCGCCGTTGAGTTGCTTGAGCTGTGCCATCACGGCATTGCGCTCCGCCTTTGCCTGGGTTAGTGCTGTGGCTGCATTCGATAGGGTAAGTCGCATATTGTTGTAGTCGATGATATTTATGTCACCAGCCTCCAACTGCTTTTTTTGCATTGCCGCCATCGCGCCCGCATGGTCGCATCTGCGCTGGAGTTCATTTATCAATGCATTATAATACACTGCATCCACATAGCAAAGCCGTGCCTCAAGCAGTATCTCCTGTCTTCTTGCGAGATACTCGTCGTCAGCCAAAGCGTCCTTGCCCTTGGCCACCTTCGACTTGGTGCCGAACACCGTGGGCAGGTCAATAGGTTGGCTCACGCTCACGTCGTGCCTGTTGCCAATCGTCGTGGGATTGCCCCACAGTCTGTTGTAGCCCAATTCCAAGTCATCCAATACAACCTCGGCATGATTTGCCGACTTGGTGGCATCAGCAGCTTTCTTGTATGCTGTCAGTTGCGTGTTATTTTGTTCCACCGACTTGAGTAGTGCGTCCATCGTCTGTCCGTTGGTTGACAATGCTGCTATCAAGGCAGCTAAAAGAATACATCTTTTCATCATATAAATCTAATTTGTATTTACTCTATTTTTCTGCAAAATTACCATAAAATACTTAATTATCAAAGTATAGGTAAATTATTTCTATATCATTTAATGTTTTTTTTATTAAAAAGATTGTGTATGTCGATAAATTTGTATAATTTTGCACCCGAAAACGATTTATTTCGTGATATATTTTTAGAAACCACACTAAAGATTAATGATAGTGAAGAAGATAAAAGAACTTAATATTGTGAATAAATTAACCAACTGGTATTTTTCTCATGGAGCAATGCCTTATTGGGGAATTCTCATAATAGACTGTTTGTGTATCATAGTATCCGGTTTGTTTGCCGTTTACCTTGTGATGGGGGGTGACATGATTATTGGTCACTTCTGGAATTATGTAATGTCATTCGTATGTTGCATACCTCTTATGGCAGCAGCAATGAAAGTCTTCCACACATATTCAGGAATTGTCCGCTATTCGTCTTTCGTGGATCTTATCAGGTGTGGCGGAGCCCTTGTTTTAGGTTTTCTGTTAAACAATATATGGATGGCATTTGTGGATAACATCCATTTGATGGACATTACCATCCGAACACAACTTGTGGCTTGTGTTTTGGCAGTGTTGGGAATGTGTGCATTGAGAATATTCGTCAAATACATATACGACTTCACCTACGTCACCGAGGAGGCTATTCCTGTATTCATTTACGGTGTTAAGGAGGGCGGTATCAGTCTTGCCAAGTCAATACGCAATGAGAGTCCGTCTCGCTATGTAGTGCGTGGATTTGTTACCGACGATGAGATTATGAAGGGTAAGTTCCTGTTGGGATGTAACGTTTATTATTTGGATAGTTCTCTCATCCGCAACATGGAGCGCAAGGGTGTGCGCACGTTGTTTGTCAGTCCGATGCGTTCAGAGGCATTCCGCGAGAATCAGGATTTGGTTGATAGTCTGTCTATGGCAGGAGTGAAGATAATGATGATGCCCGAGGCTCAGAAGTGGGATGGCAAGAGCAAGATGCTTCACCGGCAGATGAGGGAGGTGGATATTGAGGATTTGCTGCCACGCGACAAGATAGACGTAGATATGGAGGCAATAGGCCGTCTGCTTGAGAACAAGGTAATACTTATCACGGGTGCCGCTGGTTCTATTGGTTCGGAGATGGTCAAGCAGATTGCCTTGTTTAAGCCCGAGCGCTTAGTGCTGATCGACCAAGCCGAGACTCCTATGCACGACGTGCGCCTGTATATGAAGAAAAAATATCCATATATTAATTGCGAGACCATTGTCACGAGTATTACCCATGCCGAGCGTATGGAGCGCGTCTTCCGTATGTATAATCCCGACTATGTGTTCCATGCTGCTGCATATAAGCATGTGCCGATGATGGAGGACAATCCCTCTGAGGCTGTACAAAATAATATATATGGTACGCGCGTAATAGCTGACATGGCAGTGAAATACCGCACTAAGAAATTCGTGATGATATCCACCGACAAGGCTGTTAACCCCACTAATGTGATGGGTTGCTCAAAGCGTATATGCGAGATATATTGTCAGGCGCTCAACAAGGCGATATTGGATGGAGAGGTTGAGGGTATAACCCAGTTTGTCACCACCCGATTTGGTAATGTCCTCGGTTCCAATGGCTCGGTGATACCACTGTTCAGACAACAGATTGCCATGGGAGGTCCCGTGACAGTCACCCATCCCGACATCATCCGTTTCTTCATGCTCATTCCCGAGGCATGCAAGTTGGTGCTCGAAGC
>CALZYS010000215.1 GCA_945830345.1 uncultured Prevotella sp. | reverse complement strand
GGCAGTATGTTGCTGGAGTGGGGCACGGTGGTCAGTTGCAGGTCCTTCTGTATGTCGTAGTGCTTCACGTCCTTGAATCGTATAGCACCGTATATCTCGCCCACAAACATCCTCTTGCCCCTGGATATGTTGTAGAGCGATGGCACGAGGGCAAGCGAGACATTGCGTTTCTGCACGTCCACGTCATATTTCAGATATATGTTGCGCATGGAGTCGCACACCTCGGCAGCAAAGTTTCTGCGGTAGTCATACATACGCTGGATGAGGAGGGAGTCTGACGTATTGCTCCTTCCAAAAGAAATGCTGGACATACATGAAAGTATGCCCAGCATTATAATCTTTATGGACCATTTGCTCTTCATGCGGCCCCAAAGGTACGAATAATTTTCGGGACTACAAAATATTTCGGCAAATTATCCTAAATATTTCATCAAAATCTTAGCATTTCCACTGTCGCGCAGCTTTGCGATGCTCTTTTCGCGTATTTGGCGCACGCGTTCGCGGGTCAGTCCGAGCTGGTCGCCTATTTCCTCCAAGCCCTTCTCGTGGCATCCAATTCCGAAGCACTCGCGAATGATGGTTATCTCGCGGTCCTTGAGCACCTTGCTCAACACGTTGTTGAGCTCCATTGCCATCGACTCGTGATCCACCATGCGGTCGGTGCGGCTGTCTTCGCCACTTGGCATCACGTCGAGCATACAGTTGTCCTCGCCGTCCTGGAACGGGGCGTCGATCGACACGTGATGACCGTCGGCCATGAGGCTCTGACCGATTTTCTCCTCGTCGAGCTTGGTCATCTGGCTCAGCTCCTGCACTGACGGATGACGCTGGTTCTCCTGCTCAAACTTGTTGATCTCGTGGTTGATCTTGTTGAGCGAACCCACCTGGTTGAGCGGCAGGCGCACGATGCGGCTCTGCTCGGCTATGGCCTGCAGGATGCTCTGGCGAATCCACCACACGGCGTAGCTGATAAACTTGAATCCTCGTGTCTCGTCGAATTTCTGGGCAGCCTTGATAAGGCCGATGTTACCCTCGTCAATCAAATCAGTAAGAGTAAGTCCCTGATGCTGATACTGCTTTGCCACCGAAACGACGAATCGCAGGTTGGCTGTCACCAACTTGTCCTTGGCTCTCTCGCCCTCCGGACCTCCCTTGCGTATCTTCTGTGCCAACTCTATCTCCTCGTCGATGGAGATAAGCGGTGCACGACCGATTTCCACAAGATACTTGTCCAGAGCTTCGCTCGAACGGTTTGTAATACTCTTCTGAATCTTTAATTGTCTCATCTTAAAAAATACCTATTTTATGTCTAACTAACTGAATATCAAACTATTAGGGCGTAATATCCCCAAATTCGTTGCAAAGTTACGAAAAATTACCATAAGTTGTACACTTAACACTATATATTTATGCTTTTTTAACTATTTCTTATAACGCTACCTAATCTGTGATAGATAGCGGGAGTTTTGTATGGTAATCAGCACATACAAAAAACAAGGGGAAGAGAGATTTTCTTTTCCCTTTGTTTGTAATATATCACTCGGCTATATTGATGAGCTTGCATCCTAATGCCGTTTCAATCTTAGCAATGGTCTGCATGGTGAAGTTGTGTCTGCCAGTCAACCATTTGGATATTTCCGACTCCCTCTTGTGGAGTTTTTGGGCAAAATCCTTTTGGGTGAGGTTCTTTGCTTTTAGAACTTCACTGATGCGCTCCGCTATCCCGAACGAAAGCTCAAACTCAGCCTTCTGTTCTTCTGGTATAGCGGCAAGGCACTGTCTGAACAAAGCATTCTGTATCATCATAGTGGACTTGATATATTGCCTATGTCTTTACTGTTTGTTGCTCCATAGTGGCTCGTCCTGCCAGTTGCCAGAGGGGAAGCCCATGGCGGCAATGTCAACCATAGGATACTTATCAAGCAACGATATTAGATCATCCTTGAAAGCGTTGTTGCTCCAAATGATATCAACAAAATGTTTCAATATGCAGAGGGTGAAGAATATTCGTCCTTGCCTTACATTGCTGCTCACCCAATGAGTCAATGGTCTAGTCATGGTAAGAGTACGAAGAGAGAGTGAACGGTTCCAAAGTCTGGCGTGATGACAACAGGAATTTCTTGTTAAAGTAACCACTGTCATCCACGATATGAAAACAGGAATGGTCAAACTGAAATGTTTTGCTATTCTCTTGCGGATTTTATTGCTTGCTATATTGTCATAAATCCTTGTCAATGTTCCAAGAGGAATTATTTCTGCTATCATCCAAGATGGTGGATATGGATCTTCGTAAGTTTGCTTGAAATGAGTGATGAAATCCTCTCTGCTGGTTTGCAGTTCCTTGTCTATTAGCGACATGGTTTTCTCAAACTTATCTGCATTTGCAAAATAGGTTCGATTAGTCAACCAAAACACATCATTTGTTTCGGCACAGGCAATATTTACGATTGCACTCCTAACGGCAATCTCTATGCGTTCGATTTGATTGAAAACAAGTTGTCTTAATTCTCTATCGAACTCATATAGTTTTAATGCTGTTCCTAATGTACTTCCTGGTTTAAATAAATGTTCTGACTTAGGTGTTAACAAAAAAGGATAAAAATAGCCTGACAACCGATAATATCCAATGGAACTAATAATTCCAGTGGCATCATCTGTATCATCGCAATCCAAGCCTCTGCTTTGAAGTATGGATATTAGTTCAAATGGTGATGAATATTCCTTATTGTATTTCATAAAAATAAAACGACCCGCCGATTTAAGCATCGTCGAGAGGCTTGGCGGGTTCTTGTGCTGCAAAGGTACGACTTTTATTTGAGTTGTGCAAGAGTTTGGGGAGAAAAGTGAGGATTTGACGGGTGTTTTTAACAGTTGTTGGGTGTTTGGACGTGCAAAATGCTGTGTTTACAAACCAATGTGGGTAGATTACAAACCATATTGGGGAATGTGGGAGGATGTAATTTTGCATCGTCATAATGGACAAGCAGGAGGGTGGACTGCGAAGTGGATGCTGGCATTTACGAAGTTGGCTTGCATGATATGGGGTTTTTCCTTACTTTCGCAGCGGATTAT
>CALZYS010000214.1 GCA_945830345.1 uncultured Prevotella sp. | reverse complement strand
GCTTCTTGTTCATGTGCCATGCACCGGTAATCTCTGGATGGCTCTCACGAAGCTCTATTGCATAATCCGGGTCGCACTTCAGTACAAACCACTCTGTGTCCTCGAGATCAATCATTGCAAAGATCTTGTCAGCAACACGAAATGCCAAGGTTGACTCGTCGAAAGGGAAATATTCCGACGTAGCAGGAAGCGACAAGCAATAGTCACGAATGCTCTCAATGTTCATACGATCTATATAGGGTTTGGACTGCAAATATACACAAAATAAAAGGATTGGCATAGAAAAAGATTGCTTTAATGCTGATATTTAACAATCTTTATTAAAAAACGGTCACAGTTACAACCGCGGATTACATAATTTATACTCCTTTGTTAATAATTGATAATAATTGGGCTAAATGCTTGCATAATCGGAAAAATATTCTGATATTTGCATTACGAAAAGTTAGTAACCATCCAAAAATACAGTCTGAAGGCTGCAAGCTCCGTGAGCAGTGCCTTGATGTCGCTTGTTGACATGGATGAGAATAATCGGTAATAAAAAGAACAGAACTTATAGTATAACACCAAATAATAGTATTATAAAAAAATGAAAACAATTACAACTGTATTTTTAATATTGCTTGTCTCGCTGCAAATGATTGCAGGCAAGGTAATCAAGATTCAAGACATTGAATACTCTCCATCATGGATGACAATCAAAGATGTTGAACTCACGAAGGAATCTACCATCATCCGTGGCACTCTCCAACCAGGTGCTTCCATCCTCAAGAACACAGTCATTGTTGATCGTAACACAGGCAAGGAGTATAAATTCCTCCGTGTTGTGGGTATCAAGGCATACGAGCAGGCTACAGAAGAGACACCTTGCGCCGTATATTTCGAGCCTCTCGACGCAAGTGTCAAGGAGATTAATTATATAGAGGTAGGAAATAATCCTCTTGGTAACTACTATGGTATCAGGCTGCAGCAGAAGGCCAAGGTGGGAAAGAAGTCAAAGACATTTGACCCTGAATCGCTTAACTACGACTACTATATGAACCAGCCTTTCACTCCCGATACAGCATGGCACTTCAGCAATGAGCCATACAAGAAAGCATTTAAAGCAGGCAAGGCACAGTTGAAAATTCATGTGTCAGGTATTCCAAAGGAACTCAAAAGCGTCCTTCTTGACGCTACGGCAAGAGTGCAAAACCAGATTACCCGCCAGGAAGAGAATTCAGTGGTTTCTATTGGCGAAGACAACTGCTACGTTCTCGACCTCAACATACCTCATCCGCAGTTTGTCTATACCCAACCTTTTGGTTCTGTTTTCATAGCCCCAGGCGATACACTTGAGATGTTTTCCACCATTAAATATGCTCCCGACCGTTCGGGACCTCGCTTCAAGACCTTCCAGGGCAATAGCGAATCGGCAATGATAAACACGCTGCATCCTGAGTTCATGAAGAAGTATGGAAGGAAAGAATACATATACGCAGAGGCGAAGGCAACTGTAGAAAAAGGTAAGGATGCCACACAGGCAGTCCTTGGGCGTTGGGCTAACCAGGTTAATGAAATTATTGACGACGAGGAGCTTCGTCAGGCTCTCATACAATCTCCGCTCAGCACATTTGGCAAAGACCTCATGATGATTTCTATACTGACAAACAAGTGCATTGAGATAGAGGATGTTGTGTCAAGCTATAGAGACAAGGCAAAAACATATACCCAAATGGAGGATGGCAACTGGAAGATAGATACAAACCCTGACTATGTAGAACTTGACCTGGAAGCCGTGTATAACACTCTGTTGAAGAACAAGGAACTCATCTATAACAACCCTCTTGCCATGTGTGAGAGCAGCCAGTGGGTATTCGTCAACCGTACGCTCTATAGTCCTCTGTTCTTTTCATGGGAGGACTACACAGATGATGATGGTGTGGAACGCCAACGTCGTTGCGACAAATACGGCATGGCAGGCACATTTATGAACGACCTGTTTCTCTCGCAGGATATTGTCAGCAAGATGGGGTATATTCAAAAGGACATCAAACTCGGAAAACTTGGGGAAAGTCAGAATGTTACTCTTGATTATATATCAAAAAATTTCGGTGAGTCCTTGGCTGGCATACAGAATGTAAAGGTGGCTCAGAACATTGTAGAGGAGTACCGCAAATTCGTAAAGGCAACCGAGACTGCTGCGGCTGAAGATACAGGCAATAACTGGACAGAAGAGCAGACGACACTTTGGAACAAGATTGTATCGCCATACAAGGGCTACACTCTTTTCCTCGACTTCTGGGGCATGAGCTGCGGCCCTTGCCGTTCGGGCATGATGAGTCAGAAGAAACTGGTGGAGGAGATGAAGGACGAGAAAGTCAAGTTCCTATATATCACCACCGAAGACCAAAAGTCTTCTGCTGAGAAGTGGATGACGGAGAACAACATCAAGGGCGAACACGTTTACATAACACGAAATGAGTGGAAGCAGTTTGAGACTATGATAAACTTTACTGGCATACCTCGTGGAGCACTTGTCAGCAAGGAAGGCAAACTCATTGAGCAAGACTTCACGATTCATCAGTTCAACAGCGAAGAACTGAAGAAACTTGCCCAAAGGTTTTAGCTCACGTCCTTCCGCGCTTTTCAGAAGAAGGGAAGTCTTGCCGATGCGTCGGCGACCAATCATAAATGCAAGGAACAAGTAAAATGGTGGCTGGCTATGGTATGGGAGCCAATAGTTGTGGTGAGCATGTTACGAGGCGACATCTCCCCTGCCGCGGTATTTGATCCGACGGTCTTCACCGAATGGTCGTCTGTGCAATATACAATATCGTCTCCCTTCCTAAAGTCATTGCCTGCTATACCATGATTACATAATTTATACTCCTTTGTTAATAATTGATAATAATTGGGCTAAATGCTTGCATAATCGGAAAAATATTCTGATATTTGCATTACGAAAAGTTCGTAACGACATTAACGTAATTGCAATAGCATGGACAATAAGCCAAGAAGAATAGCCAATCCATTCCTAGTATATGGATATGAAGGACCGCACTATTTCTGTGACAGGGAGGAAGAAACCCGCA
>CALZYS010000213.1 GCA_945830345.1 uncultured Prevotella sp. | reverse complement strand
ATCTCAAATACCATTATGTTTTCAAAAAAAATCTACCTTTTAGGCTTTTTTATTGTGTGAAAAGGGTATTTTTTGGGCTTTTTTTCTTATTTTTGCATCGAATAATTGACATGAAGAGAAAAATTGTATTCATATTAAACCCACATTCGGGTACGGACAACAAGGTGCGAATGCCAAAGTTGATTGAGGAAAACATCAACCGCGAGGCGTTCGACTATGAGGTGGTATTCACCGAATATGCCGGTCATGCTGCCGACATCGCCAAGGATTGCGCAAGTCGGGGCATCGATATTGTTGTGGCTGTAGGCGGCGACGGTACCATCAATGAGGTGGCACGCTCCATCGTTCACACCAACACTGCCCTCGGCATCATTCCATGTGGATCAGGCAACGGACTTGCCCGCCATCTATGCATTCCCCTCGACCCACGCAAGGCTATATCCATCATCAACAAGGCTTGCATAGAGAGCCTCGACTATGGTGTCATCAACGACCTGCCGTTCTTCTGCACCTGCGGCATGGGCTTCGACGCGTTCATCAGCTTTAAGTTTGCGGGAGCCGGCAAGCGCGGTCCGATGACTTATATCGAGAATGTGCTGAAGGAAGGACTGAAATACAAGCCCGAAACCTATGAGGTGGAGATTGAGGACGACAAGGAACCCCAAAAGTATAATGCCTTCCTCATTGCATGTGCCAATGCATCGCAATATGGCAACAATGCCTACATCGCACCCAAGGCCACAATGACCGACGGACTCATGGATGTCATCATCATGGAGCCGTTCACTGCATTCGACGCTCCGCAGATAAGCATTGACATCATCAACAAGACTCTCGACAAAAATTCTAAGATCAAGACTCTTAGGGCAAAACGCATACAAATCCACCGCAGCCAACCGGGAGCCATTCATTATGACGGCGACCCCATAATGACAGGTAAGGATATCGACGTGCATATCGAGGAGCGCGGCATACGCATCATCATCAATCCCGA
Source organism: uncultured Prevotella sp. (assembly GCA_945830345.1). Taxonomy (GTDB): domain Bacteria; phylum Bacteroidota; class Bacteroidia; order Bacteroidales; family Bacteroidaceae; genus Prevotella. The sequence continues at coordinate 2,093 of CALZYS010000213.1, read as the reverse complement.
CGATATTGAAGATCACAGCCTGCCCAATCCTATCCTCAACGCCTTCTCGGAGTTCTTTAATAATATAAATAATGTACGCGAGGACATCGAGAAACAAGGCAAGAGAATACAGACCATCAACAAGGTGCTGCTGAGAAAACTCACGAGATTATAATCATAGGAATTATCATGGACAGCCAAACCGTTCTTACAGTCATCATAGTGGCAGTAGCCGTGAGCATCACCATCCGCCACTTTTGGAAGGCATTCTCTTCCACTCGCGAAGGGAAAGCCCCAAACTGTTCGTGTGGTTGTGATGGATGTCCGCTCAAGAATAATTGCACAAATAATAATTAATTATGACATTACAAGAGATAGCTGACAACATGCGCCTCGAATTAGGCTCAAGAATAGAGAGAAGCGGTATTATGTATCGCCTCTTCGGTCGTGCAAAGACTGTGGCTTCCATCCAGCATAAGATTGGGCTAAAGGGTGAAAGCTACAGAAGTGGCAAGCAGAAGATCAACGACATCATCGGTCTGCGCATTGTCGTCTATTTCCCCGACGATGTCGATGTGCTTGCCATGTATTTCGACGACAACACGGTGGTAAAACGTCATATCGACAATCCCGACACCGACACCTTCCGTCCGCAGTGTCTCAATATCACCAAACCGTTGCCTGAGAAATACGTTGATGATTTCCGTGCAGCATTGCCTCAGGATGTTGCCCCACTGATCGACAACACCTACGAGATTCAGATTCGCACCGTCTTTTCAGAAGGATGGCACGAAGTGGAGCACGACCTCAGATACAAGTGCAAGGAAGACTGGAACGGATATGAGCAGCATAGCCGCACGCTCAACGGCATTCTCGCCACTCTCGAGACATCCGAGTGGGCACTTCGCTCCCTATTCCATCAAATGGCGCGCACCAATATGGCTCAAGGCAACTATCGCGCAATGTTGCGCAACAAGATGCGCATCCGACTGAAATCCACGGATTTCTCCCCCGTTGTCAATAATTATCTCAAGAGTCATCCCTCTACGGTCGAGGCATTTGTCAACAGCGACCGCCTCGTTGTCCTCTTCTCGCTGATGATGCACGAGGAAACCATCCCCCTCACCTACGACAACATCCTCTTCCTCGTCAACCGCATCGACATCTGCGACGAATCTCTCGCCGCCCTCGAATCCCCGGAAGTCAAAGCAACAATCAACCGACTTCTCGATTCCTAAAGTTGTCCCTGTTGTCGTGATAAATATATAGCGAAAAGGTGGCTAAAAACGTTAAATTGTTGTAAATACAAAAATAATCTGAGCATTTTGACATTTGTTTGAGAGAAAATTTGTATCTTTGCAGCACAGTATAAAATAAAAGCCATTAAGGTGTGGCAAGCCATAAAATATTGAAGACATGGGGCAATTAGCATTGTTATATCTATTTCTCAGAGCATACGTATTGGTTTCAATACCAGTGGATAAGTATGAGAACAGAAGGCATGTCCATGTATTCCCTCGACTGAAGGGAGCAAGAGGAAAGTATTCCGTTGCTAAGATATGGCTTGAGTCGCATGGGCAGAAACAGGTTGAGATATATGAGTCTTCACTCTCGTCAAAAGAAAATGACTTGCTGTTGAGGATAATAGATGACAACTGGGAGTATATCAATGAACAGATGACTAAATCTTTCAACGGAGAGAAAACTCATCCTAAAGAAATTAAACTTAAATAAGAATACGAATATGTGCAAGATGCCAAATATCAATGTCGGAATCAAACGACTGAATTTCACTGAGAAACGTGGAAAGATGGCGGTCTATCTTACAGATGGCCGTGAAGTCATAGTGCCAGTTTCTATGTTCAAGGATATATCTGCCATGCCTATAAAGGAACGCAATAAGTGGTATATACTTGATGATCAGTATTTCACTTTTGAGAATATGGGACGTGTGTATTCCATTACAGATGTAATGAACTATAATATGGTTCAACATTGAAATACTAACAACAACAATGAAGACATCGGAATATACATACAACAACCAGTTTAACCCCCTGAGCCTTAGAGATTTAGGGGGGGGGTATCGGTTTTGCCGTAACGTCTTCATTCAC
>CALZYS010000212.1 GCA_945830345.1 uncultured Prevotella sp. | reverse complement strand
GAGAGACGCACAATTTTCGGGTTGTTCAGATAGATGTTACCATCGCGTCCAGGGTATTTATTGGGATAATATCCTGCACTCTTCTCGGCAGTCTGATCCTTAATCAGTCCTGAACGAACATCTTTGGGATTGGAAGCGAGATACTTGTATAGATATGCATCTGTGTTGAAACCACATTCTGCATAACCCGATGCATCTGTATAATATCCAAGGCCATAGCGCTGTGCGTTGTACTTGTCGCTCACGGTCAACTCGAAAATACTTTCGTCCTGACCTTCCTTGCTCCATGATGACACGTAGTTGTCAATGCCAAGCAGACGGAATCCGCTATTGTTGATAACTTCATTGGCATCGGCAAGAGCCTTCTGGTATTCTCCATTGTAAAGATATGCACGTGCACGCAAAGCCTGGGCTGTTGCCTTATTGATATATCCTACGCCATTGTCGCTGTCAATCAGAGGAATGGCTTCTGTAAACTGAGCAATGATAAAATCGTATGTTGATTTCAGGTCGGTGCGCAGTCCCTTATAGTCAATCGGGAACACCTTGTCTGAAATCACAAGACCCAATTCCTTAGAAGGATCAGCTACAGTCGAAGGTATCTTACAGAAGATGCGTGCAAGATCAAAGTGCATCAGCCCACGCCAAGCAAGCAACTGTCCTTTGTAGTTGTTTATCTCAGTCTCATCGCCTTCAACATTGCCGTTCTCGATACTCTCGAGTGCATTATTGACATTAGCAAGAGCCATATAGAATGTATTATATGAGTCGTTAGAAGGATAGTCAGTTCCTGTGTTCACATAAGAACTGATAGCCTCTGTTTGACCATTGCTTTTGATGATTGTGAAATCATTACATCTCAAGTCGCCATACAGGCCGAATTCCGAAGCATATCCCATACGTCCATTCTCAATAAGAATGTAACATATACCATTAATCGCATTTTCCAAATCCGTAACGGTAGTAATTGCACTGCCGCTGGGAAGTGAAGTCGATGGTTCCTTGTCAAGGAAATCGCTACATGATGTTAAAGCGAGGCTTGCCGCAAAAGCAAGTGATATATATGTTTTTTTCATGTTATGTCGTATTTATTTAATTAGAATGTCAAGTTAAGCCCGAATGTGTATTGACGGAGCACAGGAGTGTCGGTCTGACGATATCCATTAATGTCAACATCCGGATCGATATCATCCGCTGCATTATAAATGAGGAATGGGTTGGTGGCGCGGAAATATACGCGCAAGTTATTTATATACTTCTTGAAGTAAGGTATATTCCATCCTATAGTTATGTCGCGAACACGGATATTATCGGTTGAAATAATCTCGCGTGAGGAGAACTTGTCTGAACGATAAGGATTATTTAAAATTGGACGTGGATACTCACATACATCACCTGGTTTCTGCCAGTAGTTGCCAGCTACAGCTTTCTGTACATTAAAGCTGCCAACACGCATACCATCACAATACTTAAGGAAGTAACCTGGATAATCGAACAGATCAGCGCCAAACTGGTATGAAATCATAAACGAAAGATCGAAATCCTTGTATCTGAACGAGTTGGTGATACCGCCAGTCCAATCAGGGACACCTTTACCTACAATAGTCTTGCCAGCCTTGCTATAATATTCAGTAACTCCCTTTTCGTGGTCTTCCGGGTCAATCCAAAATTCCATCAATCCAGTTTCAGAATTTACACCCTTAGCCTCAGGCAAGTAGAAAGTATGCATCGATTCGCCCTCGCGAAGAAGGTACATATTTCCATCACCATACTGAACATCATCACCATTAGGCAACTTGTTAACCTTTATTGACTGCTTTGTTATATTAAAGTCTGTTGTCCATGTGAAATCCTTAGTGACAATATTACGTGAGCTAACAGAGAACTCAAGTCCCTGATTCTTTAACTCGCCAATATTGTTCCAATAGCTGCTAAAACCAGTTACGTATGACACTGGCATAAGGAAGAGCAGGTCTTTTGTAACTTTGTTGTAGTAGTCAACAGTTAATGTAACGCGGTTATACAATGTCCAATCAAGTCCGACATTGAAATTATATGATTTTTCCCAACCGAGTTTCTCATTGCTGATGTTGCTCCAATAAATGCCGGGGGCTGCACCATAACCGCCTGTTGTGGAATATGTTCCCATATATCCATAATAGCTAGTCGGCAGGTTTCCATTTGTTCCGTATGATACACGGAGCTTCAAGTCGCTGAAGAGACCATTGTCCTCGAGGAACTTCTCTCCGCTAATACGCCATGCACCAGAAATAGAGAAGAAATCAGACCAACGGTTGTCTGAAGATAGACGTGAAGAACCATCGCGGCGGAAACTTGCTGATAAATAATACTTGTTAGCATAGTTGTAATTTACGCTGCCCAACCATGACATCATGTTGGCATCAGAAGAGCTACTACCACTGTCAACTGACTGTCCGTTTGATAATTCTGGCAACTTGTCAGTCGCATAATTCTGAGCCTGTGCGGTCATGAAGAAGATGTTACGCTTTTCGGCTTCAAATCCAACGAATGCTGATACATTATGCACGCCAAATGTCTTTGCATAGTTAAGAGTAGTTGATGAAGTCATGGTCTTATTGGTATAATTCCATCGTTGTCCCATACCATTCATCGAACTACCATTGACACTCAAAGGAGCCCAGAACTCACGAGTATTGTTGCTCATATAGTCAAATCCGAAGATTGAACGCAAAGTGAGATCAAACGGAAGTTTCAGTTCTCCCTCCACATTTGTCATGCTTCTCATCATTTCTGCATCAAGAGTCTCAGCATAAGTACCGGTCTCCTGACCCAGCATAAGATTGGGATTTGAGATATTTGACGAGAACGAAGCATTAGGATTGTACGAACCGTCCTCAAGCTTATTAGGTGCAGTGGGGTCCATAGAGAACAGAATTGACATAGGGGCAGTAGTGCCAAATCCCTGTTCCTGATTGCTCTGGTCGCGGAAACCCTTCTGGTTGGTAAACGACAACATTTGCTTTGCCGATACCTTAAACCAGTCGTTAACCTTATGGTCGATATTCAGTCGGCCACTATAACGGTCAAATGAGCTGCCCTTGACAACACCATT
>CALZYS010000211.1 GCA_945830345.1 uncultured Prevotella sp. | reverse complement strand
GCAAGGGAGTGAACGTGAGACCGCATGTGAGTGTGGTGATGAACTTCACCAAACCCACCGACGACAAGCCCGCTCTGCTGACATTGGGCGAGGTGGAGACATTCCTGCACGAATTCGGACACTCGCTGCACGGCATGTTCGCCAACACGAGATTCGAGAGCTTGAGCGGCACCAACGTGAGATGGGACTTCGTGGAACTGCCATCGCAGTTTATGGAGAACTACGCCGTGGAGAAGGAGTTCCTGCGCACATTCGCCTTCCATTATGAGACAGGCGAACCGCTGCCCGACGAACTGATTGACCGCATAGTGAAGAGCCGCAACTATAACGTGGCTTACGCATGCATGAGGCAGGTGAGCTTCGGACTGCTCGACATGGCCTACTACACGCTGAAGGACGAGTTTGACGAGGACATCATGGCATTCGAGAAGAAGGCATGGCAGAGGGCGATGGTGACCGAGCAATTGCCCGACACATGCATGACAGTGCAGTTCAGTCATATCATGGCTGGAGGATATGCGGCGGGATATTACAGCTATAAATGGGCTGAGGTGCTGGATGCGGATGCCTTCAGCGTATTCAAGCGGCACGGCATCTTCGACCGCGAGACGGCGCAGAGATTCCGCGACTGCATCCTGTCGAAGGGCGGCACCGAGCATCCAATGACGCTATACAAGAATTTCCGCGGCGGCGAGCCTACCATCAAGGCACTGCTGAAGAGAAACGGAATAGGTCGCTCCGCGACTTTGTCGCAAAGCGATATTAAAAAATTAAAGAATTAAAAAATTAAAGATTTTAGGCACGGATTGACACGGCTTTTTCAAAGACACGGCTTGCTGCGCGATGGGAATGGCTTTATTTGCATAAAGGCTATACTAAAGTATAGATACGGCTCATTAGCGCAGAGAACTAACTAAGCTGTGAACTTGCTAACAGCAAGCCGTAATCACGAAGTGCCGTGGATAATAATTAATGCGCAGCCAAAAGCCGTGTCTTTTGAATAAAAGCCGTGGCTATCCGTGCCAATAAAATAAAAAAGAGATTATGGACGAGAAACAGCATAAACTTGACTTGCGCTATCTGAAGATGGCGCAGATATGGGCTGAAAACAGTTACTGCAAGAGGCGACAGGTGGGAGCACTGGTGGTGAAGGACCAGATGATCATCAGTGACGGATACAACGGTACGCCGAGCGGATTCGAAAACGTATGCGAGGACGACAACAACGTCACCCTACCCTACGTGCTGCACGCCGAGGCAAACGCTATCACCAAACTGGCGCGAAGCTCGAACAACAGTGAGGGAAGTACGCTCTACATCACCGACTCGCCTTGCATCGAATGTGCCAAACTGATTATCCAGGCCGGCATAAAGCGAGTGGTGTATGCACGCGAATACCGCCTCACCGACGGTGCCGACTTGCTGAGACAGGCTGGAATAGAGGTGGATTTTATTGAAATATAAAAATATGAGCAAGAACAGACAAAACAGGTATATGCCGCTGATAATGGCAGTGTGCGTGGTGGTGGGAATCATCATCGGCACATTCTATGCCAATCATTTCTCAGGCAACCGACTGAGCATAATCAACTCGAGCAGCAACAAGCTAAACAACCTGTTGCATATCATCGACGACCAATATGTGGACACAGTGAACGTCAACCAGTTGGTGGAGAAAGCCATGCCACAGATATTGGCTGAACTCGACCCCCACTCGGTGTATATCAGTGCGCAGGACGTGCAGGCAGCCAACGACGACCTCAAAGGCTCGTTCTCAGGGGTGGGCATAGAGTTCACCATACGCGAGGACACCATAAGGGTGCAGAACGTGATAGGCAACGGTCCCGCGGAAAGGGCTGGACTCATTGCCGGCGACAAGATTGTGAGTGTCGATGGCAAACCGTTTGTGGGCAAGGAGGTGACCAATCAGGAGGCTATGCGCCGACTGAAAGGCCCGAAGGACACAAAGGTGAAACTTGGTATCGTGAGATATGGCGAGAAGAAGGTGAAATACTTCACCGTAACTCGCGGCGAGATACCGCAGAAGAGTATCACGGCTACGTATATGCTCGACGACGAGACGGGATATATCAAGGTGAAGAACTTCGGCGAGAACACTTATCCCGAACTGCTCATCTCATTGGCTAAACTGTCGCAGGAGGGAGTGGAGAACCTCGTCATCGACCTCAGAGGCAACTTGGGAGGATATCTCAACTCGGCATACCAGTTGGCTAACGAGTTCCTGCCCAAGGGACGACTCGTGGTATATACACAAGGAAGGAAATCACCCCGACAGGAATACCGCAGCGACGGACGCGGATCATATCAGAAGATACCGCTCGTGGTGCTCATCGACGAGAGTTCGGCTTCGGCTTCGGAAATCTTCGCAGGAGCAATGCAGGACAACGACCGTGCCACCATCATCGGAAGACGCTCGTTTGGCAAGGGACTCGTGCAGCAACCCATACCATTCAACGACGGTTCGATGGTAAGGCTCACCATAGCGCGCTACTACACTCCCTCGGGACGATGCATACAGAAGCCCTACACCTTGGGCGACGAGAAGAGCTATGAGGAGGACATCCTCGTGAGATACCAGCACGGAGAGTTCTTCTCGCAGGACAGCATAAAGCACTCGGGCAAGGTGTATCACACGTCGATAGGCAGGATGGTGTATGGCGGCGGTGGTATCACTCCCGACATATTCATCCCCGAGGACACACTGAACGTGACTTCCTACTATAAGGAGGCGTCGATGAGCGGACTCATACTGCAGTTTGCGTTCACCTATACCGACAACAACCGACTGAAGATGAACAATTTCACCGAAATGCAGGAGCTTGCCGACTATCTCGTGAAGCAGAACACGGTGGAGAAATTCGCCGACTATGCCAACAAAAACGGATTGAAGCGACGCAACCTCATGATAAAGAAGTCGCACCGACTATTGGAGAGATACATCAACAGCCGAATCATATACAACATGCTCGACGACGAGGCGTGGACAGAATATCTCAATCAGGACGACCCTGCCATCTTGAAGACGCTCGACGTGTTTAAGCGCAAGGCTGCATTCCCGAAGAAATGACAGAGAAAAAGGAACTGAGAAAAGAGATACGTGCAAGGAAGCGCGACATTCCCGTG
>CALZYS010000210.1 GCA_945830345.1 uncultured Prevotella sp. | reverse complement strand
CCTTGTATCTCCAGTGGGCAGCCACTCCCCTCTCCGCCACCTCGTCCATGCGCTCAGTGCGTATCTGCACTTCAACCCATTTCTTCTCCGGACCGAGCACAGTGATGTGCAGACTCTCATATCCGTTGCTTTTGGGCACCGACAGCCAGTCGCGCAGTCGCTTGGGATTGGGCTGATACATGTCGGTCACTATCGAATAGGCTTGCCAGCACTGCATCTTCTCGGATTCCAATGGCGAGTCGATGATGATGCGTATGGCAAAAAGATCATATATTCCCTCGAATCCGCATTTCTGCTTCTTCATCTTCTGCCATATCGAGTGAATGCTCTTGGTGCGCCCTTTCATGTGGAATATGAGTCCGGCTGCCTCCAGTTTCTGTCTTATAGGTTCGATGAATCCAGCTATATACTCGTCGCGCGCCTCCTTCGTGGCACTGAGTTTCTCGCGTATCATGTAATACACGTCGTGCTCAAGATACTTCAGCGAGAGATCTTCGAGTTCGCTTTTCAGTTTATACAGACCCAACTTGTGCGCCAATGGAGCATACAGATAGGCAGCCTCCTGGCTCACCTCATGGCGCGCCTCGTCGTTGGTGTTGTCCTTTATCTGTCGCATCAGTCGCACTCGGTCGGCTATCATTATGAGTATCACTCTCATGTCCTCGGCAAACGACAGGAGCAGATTGCGGAAGTTCTCGCTCTCCACCACGGGATTCTTCTTATACAGTTCGCTGATGCGGAGCAGTCCGTGGAGTATTCTTGCCGGCGATTCGCCGAACTCTCCCCTCACCTCCTCTATCGTCATGAATCCGTCCTCAACGCTCGGGTGCAGAAGAATGGCGAGCACTGCATCGCGCTTCAATCCTATTTCCTCAACAACAATCCTTGCAGTCTGTAGTCCCGAGAGAATCGGATTGAGCTCGAAGACGTCACGATGCACCTGGTTGTTCACAAGCGAATTGCTTAGTCTTAACCTCAATTTTTCCTCGTCGTCGGCCTTGAGTGTTGGACCGACGGTAGTTCTGAGATGGTCGATGAGGGCGAGTGTTTCTTCCCTCTCTTTGGCCGTAAATTCGAATTTATCTGCCATAATGTGTTGCATTTGAGTTAAAAATCAATGCAAAGGTACAATTTTTTTGCGATTTATTCGCTTTTTTCCAAAAAAGTTTGTAATTTTGGGGCACAATTCACTATAAATACCACAATTATGTTATCAGAAAGAGACCTAAAGCAGATTGCCGACAAGGGCATCAGCGAAAAACAGATTGAGAATCAGTTAAACGAGTTTAAGACCGGATTCCCTTTCCTCCGTCTTGAGGCAGCCGCAAGCGTTGAGCATGGAATTGTCGCTACGACTGATGAGTCGAGGGAAAAGTATGAGAAGAGCTGGGAGCAATACAAGGCTGCCGGCAAGAAGGTGGTGAAGTTCGTTCCCGCGTCGGGAGCGGCAAGCCGCATGTTCAAGGACATGTTTGCCTTCGTGGATGCCGACTACGACAAACCCACAACCGACTTCGAGAAGAAATACTTCGACAACATCACCAAGTTTGCATTCTACGACGAGCTCAACGAGACATGCGTCAAGAACGAGGGCAAGGACATCCCTACCCTTATCGCCGAGGGCAACTACAAGGCTGTGGCTGCACAGATGCTGAAGGCCGAGGGACTCAACTATGGTCAGTTGCCCAAGGGTATGCTGCTCTTCCACAAGTATGCCGAGGGACCGCGCACTCCGATGGAGGAACATCTTGTGGAGGCTGCCCTTTATGCCGCATCAAATGGCGAGGCAAATATTCACTTCACAGTGAGTCATGAGCACATGCCTTTCTTCCAGAAGAAGGTGGCCGACAAGGCTGATTTCTATGCCAAGAAATACGGCGTGAAGTATGACATCTCGTTCTCTGAGCAGAAGCCGAGTACCGACACTATTGCTGCCAATCCCGACAACACTCCGTTCCGCAATGCCGACGGTTCGCTGCTCTTCCGTCCGGGAGGCCATGGCGCGCTCATCGAGAATCTCAACGAGATTGACGCCGACGTGATCTTCATCAAGAACATCGACAACGTGGTGCCCGACCGACTCAAGGGCGAAACCGTCACCTATAAGCAGGTGATTGCCGGTGTGCTCGTCACACTGCAGCAGAAGGCCTTCGAGTATCTCCGTCTTCTCGATGCTGGAACATATAATCACGAGAAACTTGAGGAGATTATCCGCTTCGTCCAGCACGACCTTTGCTGCCGCAAGCAGGATATCAAGAACCTCGAGGATGCCGACCTCGTCATCTATCTGCGCGAGAAGCTCAACCGACCGATGCGCGTCTGCGGTGTTGTGAAGAACGTGGGCGAACCGGGCGGTGGTCCGTTCCTCACCTACAACCAGGATGGAACCGTGAGCCTGCAGATTCTCGAAAGCAGTCAGATCGACAAGAACAACGCCGAGTATATGGAGATGTTCACCAAGGGCACTCACTTCAACCCTGTTGACCTCGTATGCGCAGTTAAGGACTACAAGGGCGAACCGTTCAACTTGCCCGACTTTGTTGACCGCACCACCGGTTTCATCTCAAGCAAGAGCAAGAACGGTAAGGAGCTCAAGGCTCTCGAATTGCCCGGACTGTGGAATGGAGCGATGAGCAACTGGAACACCGTCTTTGTTGAGGTGCCGCTCGCTACATTCAATCCCGTGAAGACCGTCAACGACTTGCTTCGCGAACAACATCAGTAAGATATTATTTTTTTATTTTGGGAAGGTTATCACAGATTTTGGCTGCGCTCAGTCGAAGTCTGTGATTTCCTTTATATATAGAGGTATGGACCATGATATTAATTATGCGCCTTTACTTATTTCAAGCTATTATGCGCTTTTCATATTTCGACGGTGCAAAGGTAGGATTTTGTCGGCATACCGCAATTTTGTGAACAACCAAAATCTCCACCCTTAACATCATTTAACAAAGACGATTGTTTTGCGCAGCTTCTGGGAGCGTGGGCGTCTCGCCCGCGGCCTGGCTATAATGAGTTAGAGTAAGAAAGGTAAGGATATTTTACATACCCCATTTTTAACAAAAGTCGCCGCTTCACTACTCTCCCCCGTAACCGGTGACAGATGACAGATGACAGTTTCATTTTTTACTCAAGGTCTCTCTTTTGGTCATCTTTCGATTTAGGGGTTA
>CALZYS010000209.1 GCA_945830345.1 uncultured Prevotella sp. | reverse complement strand
CCATTGAGGTAACACCCTCGCGATAGCGGTCCATCGTCACCTTATATATATCTTCAGCAAGACGATAGTTGTCGCGCTGCTTGCGATAGTTGCGCTCGTTGTTCATCTGGTCGTTTACCGCATTCGAGTATTGCGTCTGAAGGTTTTTCAGAGTGTTCTCGTATGCTATGCGTGCATTGTCGGCATCAATCTTGGCCTTGCGTATCTTGGAACGCTTCTCAAAACCGTCGAACACAGGGACACGGAGCGAAATACCCAATCCGTTGGAGTCATACCAATGGTTGCTCTCACCCGAATGGAACCAATTCTTGAACTTGTCGGTATAAGCCGAGAAAGTGAAGTTTCCCGTCAATGCGACAGTGGGCAGATACGCATCCTTGGCAAGTTTCACCTGCTGTTCGGTGAGTTTTTCCTGAGTGCGCATGAGCTGCAGTTCATAGAGATTAGTGCTAAGTCCCGTCTGCGAAGCCATGTCGATGTCATCCACTCGTTTCACTTCGGCAATGATTTCCTCGTCGGCAGGATAGTCCATGGCATATTTCAGCATGTTGTATTGCTCACGGAGCATAGCTTTGGCATTGGCGAGCGACACGTCGGTGCTCTCTATTCTCACGTTGATGCGCTTGAGGTCAACGGCAAGCGCCATCTGGTTGTCATAAAAAGCCTGGGCAAAATTCCTCAGCTCCTCAAATCGCTTGAGGTTGTCGCTGATGATGGTAATCTGCTCAGTGGTGTTCTGGATGAGATAGTAGATCTTGGCAATCTGCATGATGATGTCCTCACGCGCCTTCTCGTATGAGAGTTGGTTTAGATTGTCGAGAGTCTTGGCAATCTCCACGGCAGTAAGAGCCGTCTGACTGTAGAGCGGCATCTGCAACTGTAGACTTGCCGACGAGTTGTACTGCAATGTCTTGGTGACATTGTACTGCTTTCCATAGGCAGTACCGTCGGTCACGGAAACCGGCGGAGTGAAATTGTCATTAAATCCCGCAGCAAAATTTATCTGCGGCAGCAACCTTGCACGGTTCTCACTGATGTTGTGCTTGCCCTTAGCCACCTCGTTGCGGCTCGACTTGAGCGAGAGATTGTTTTCGATACCAATCTCAAGGCATTGTTTGAGCGAAAGCACCTTCTGTGCTCCTGCAGCTGACATCGTCAGGAGCAGGGAAAAAGTGAACAGTAATTTCTTCATTCTTTGCTAACGTCTAAATTCGGCTGCAAAGGTACTGCTTTTAATCGGAATATCGCTATTCACATATAAATTGAATATGTTCAAAAAGTCGGTTTTATCCACAGATTAGCACAGATTATAGAAAAACATAAAGGATTCCCACAGGTTATTACCTTAACAGCAATAATCTGTGGAAATCCATTATATAATAAATTTCTGTGGAAATCTGTGGGCAAAATAAAATCAGAGCAGGGCGGCGATGGCAGCATCCACGTCCTTGATTTGTGCCGAACGGTTGACGAGGGTGTTACTCTTGTCGATGAGGAAGAACTCGGGTACAGACTGCACATTATAGAGATTGACATACTGCGAGGCAGTACCATTTTCGTCCCTTACACTAATCCAAGGCAATGCGGCAGTCTGCTGCTTCCAGAAATGCTCATCGGAATCAAGCGACACCTGATAAATCTCCAGTCCTTGTGCATGATACTTATTATATAGTTCACGCAACATAAGAATACGCCTGGGTGAGTCCTCAAGCGCAAAGAGATGGAAATCGAGCAATACCACCTTACCCTTCAACTCTTTAAGCGAGCGGACGTTACCCTTGTTGTCAACCAGTTTGATGTCGATAATTCCCGCCTCAGACACCTTGCTTGCGTCAATATGTGCCGCCTGTTGATCGGCAGCCACTATACGAGCAGTCTTCATTCCCTCGATGGCAATGTTGTGCAGATTCTCGCCTCGCAACGCACCGGGATAAAAGGAGTCCCAGCTTGTTGCCACTGCAGCAAATACCTTGATATCGTCGCGGTTGCTGCGGGGATTGAAGATGAGATACGGACCGATGGCCTGGAACAATGCGAAATAAGAAGACGCTGCCTTAGGCTCCTTGAAGATATAGTTGCTCTTCACGTCATCCTTATATATATTAATCATCTTCATGATACTGTCGGCAATGACATCCGAACCAAGCTCACGGTTCTGCTCCAGCAGTATCACCTTGTTCTGAAGGGCAATCTGCTTAAGTGCCAGTTCGCGAATCTTTGAACACTCCTCCGAACCGCTGACCTCATAGTTGGCAGCCATTTCGGGCATCTTGGCCTTCACTGTCACAGTCTCAGTGGAATCCACCGAGATATTGATTATCTGTCCGGCAATGCGCAGGCGATAGAACTCAGGAGCCTCAGGGCACTTGTCGCTGAAGTCAAACCCACCGTCAGCATCAAGTCTCACGGAGTCAACCACCACCGGTCCTTCCAGACTGATATTCTCAAAATATAGCAGAGAGTCCTTAGCGTTCTCAATGCTACCTTCCACATGGAATTTCTTCTCGCTACATGCCATAAAGGCGAACGCAGCCATCACCAAGGCGGCTGCCGATAACAATTTCTTCATATCTTATTAATTACAATTTACAAATTAGAAATAAGAAGTTTTCGGCTGCAAAGTTAGTGCAAGTTGGGCGAAATACAAAATAAAATCATAAAAAAATGAAAATAATAGCAGATATTTGGCGTTTTTCTCGTTCATTTGTATAATTATGAGTAACTTTGCCCGATTTTTGATGTAAACAAACAATTTTTTAGATGAACGTAATTACGAAAACAGTATCGTTGCCTGATGGAAGAACCATCAGCATCGAGACCGGGAAAGTGGCAAAACAGTGCGACGGTTCATGTATGCTCCGTATGGGCAACACCGTTCTTTTGGCCACCGTTTGTGCCGCAAAGGATGCAGTTCCCGGAACAGATTTCATGCCTCTGCAGGTTGACTACAGAGAGCAGTATGCAGCAGCAGGCCGCTTCCCCGGCGGTTTCACCAAGCGCGAAGGCAAGGCCAGCGACAACGAGATTCTCACATCTCGCCTTGTTGACCGCGTGCTCCGCCCGCTGTTCCCCTCCAACTATCATGCCGAGGTGTATGTAAATGTAATGCTTTTCTCTGCCGATGGTGTTGACCAGCCCGACGCTCTTGCCGGATTTGCAGCATCAACAGCATTGGCTTGCTCCGACATTCC
>CALZYS010000208.1 GCA_945830345.1 uncultured Prevotella sp. | reverse complement strand
AGCAAATTAGTATTTTTTTAATATAATTATTCTCTAATTACGAATAATTTAGCTAATTTTGCGCCCAAAATAGAAATTTAAGCAACAAAGATATGATAAAGATCACATTCCCAGACGGCTCCGTACGTGAATATGAACAGGGAGTCAATGGACTTCAAATTGCCGAAAGTATATCACCGGCTTTGGCACGCGACGTTATCGCCTGCGCCGTAAACGGTGAGACAGTAGAACTAAACCGCCCCATCAACGACGATGCCAAGGTGCAGCTTTTCAAGTGGGACGACGATGAGGGCAAGCACGCCTTCTGGCATACATCCGCCCACCTCCTTGCCGAGGCTCTCCAGGAACTTTATCCCGGCATACAGTTTGGATTCGGACCTGCCGTGGAGAATGGTTTCTTCTACGACGTGCTACTCAAGGACGGACAGATGATCAAGGAGGCCGATTTCCCCGCTATCGAGGCGAAGATGAAGGAACTGGCAGGAAAGAAGGAGCCAGTGGTGCGCCACGAGATCTCCAAGGCCGACGCCATGAAGGAATTCGGTGCTGCCGGACAGACATACAAGTGTGAGCATATCGACCAAGACCTTGAGGACGGTTCGATTACCACTTATACACAGGGTGCATTCACCGACCTCTGCAAGGGTCCGCACCTCTTGAACACCGGTGCCATCAAGGCAGTGAAGTTGACGAATGTGGCAGGTGCCTTCTGGCGTGGTGATGCCAACCGCGAGCAGATGCAGCGTCTCTATGGTATCTCGTTCCCCAAGAAGAAGATGCTCGACGAGTATCTCGTGATGCTCGAGGAAGCCAAGAAGCGCGACCACCGCAAGATAGGTAAGGAGATGGAGCTCTTCATGTTCTCAGAGCGAGTAGGCAAGGGACTGCCCATATGGTTGCCCAAGGGCACTGAACTGCGTCTGCGCATGCAGGACATGCTCCGCAAGATACAGA
Organism: uncultured Prevotella sp.; assembly: GCA_945830345.1. GTDB lineage: Bacteria > Bacteroidota > Bacteroidia > Bacteroidales > Bacteroidaceae > Prevotella. The sequence continues at coordinate 2,242 of CALZYS010000208.1, read as the reverse complement.
AGCGCTACGGCTATCAGGAGGTCATCACTCCGCATATCGGTAGCAAGAACCTCTACGTAACATCGGGCCACTATGCCCACTACGGCAAGGACTCGTTCCAGCCGATACACACTCCCGAGGAGAACGAGGAGTATATGCTCAAACCGATGAACTGCCCTCACCACTGCGAGGTGTTTGCATGGAAACCGCGCTCTTATCGCGACCTGCCCTTGCGCATCGCTGAGTTCGGTACGGTGTATCGCTATGAGCAGAGCGGCGAGTTGCACGGACTCACCCGTGTGCGCTCGTTCACTCAGGACGACGCCCATATCTTCTGCCGTCCCGACCAGGTGAAGAACGAGTTCTGCCGCGTGATGGATATCATCAGTGCAGTGTTCTCTATCTTCCACTTCGACAACTTCGAGGCTCAGATCTCACTCCGCGACCCTAACGACAAAGAGAAATACATCGGTTCGGACGAGGTGTGGGAGAAAGGCGAGAACGCCATCATCGAGGCTTGCCGCGAGAAGGGACTCAATGCCAAGATAGAATATGGTGAGGCTGCCTTCTACGGACCTAAGCTCGACTTCATGGTGAAGGACGCTATCGGACGCCGCTGGCAGTTGGGCACCATTCAGGTTGACTACAACCTGCCCGAGCGATTCAAGCTCGAATATACCGACGAGGACAACACCAAGAAGGTGCCCGTGATGATACACCGTGCCCCCTTCGGTTCGATGGAGCGTTTCTGCGCCGTGCTCATCGAGCACACCGCCGGACACTTCCCCCTGTGGCTCACTCCCGACCAAGTGGCTATCCTGCCCATCTCGGAGAAATTCAACGACTATGCCAAGCAGGTGGCAAAGGAACTCGACAAGCAGGGCGTGCGTGCCACTATCGACAACCGCAACGAGAAGATCGGACGTAAGGTGCGCGACAACGAGATGAAGCGCATACCTTATATGGTTATCGTGGGCGAGAAGGAGCAGGCCGACGGCACTGTCAGTGTGCGCAAGCAAGGCTCTGAGGAGCGTGGAGTGCTCACCATCGCCGACTTTGCCAAGAAGATCAACGACGAGGTTGCCGAGATGCTCAAGGCTACTGATGTTCATCCCGAAAGTTGAGCTAATGCGAAACTTAAATGAATAATATATATATGGTACGTAACATATTCAAAGGCCTGGGCATAGCCCTCATCACTCCTTTCTGCGAGGACGGGTCGGTTGACTACAAGTCGTTGGTGCGCCTGATGGAGTATCAGCTCGACAACGGAGCCGACTTCCTCTGCATACTCGCCACAACGGGCGAGACACCCTGCCTCACCAAGGAGGAGAAACAGAAGATTAAGGATCTCGTGGTATCTACGGTGAAGGGTCGTGTGCCTATCCTCATGGGATGTGGCGGCAACAACACCGCAGCCATCGTCGAGGAACTCAAGACTGGCGATTTCCGTGGTATCGACGGAGTGCTGAGCGTGTGTCCTTACTACAACAAACCATCTCAGGAGGGACTCTATCAGCATTTCAAGGCTATCGCCGCAGCCACCTCGCTGCCCGTAGTATTATATAATGTACCTGGGCGCACGGGAGTCAACCTCAAGGCTGAGACCACCGTGCGACTTGCACGCGACTGCGAGAACATCGTGGCTATCAAGGAAGCCAGTGGCAGCCTGGAGCAGGTGGATGAGATTATCAAGAACAAACCGAAGGACTTCGCAGTCATCAGTGGCGACGATGCCCTCACCTTCCCGATGATCTCGTGTGGAGCCGAGGGAGTCATCAGTGTCATCGGCAATGCATTGCCCAAGGAGTTCTCGCGCATGATACGCCTTGAGTTCAAGGGCGAATATGAGGGTGCTCGAAAGATTCACCATCGCTTCACCGAACTCTTCAGTCTTCTCTTCGTGGATGGCAATCCCGCTGGTGTCAAGGCTATGCTACATGAGATGGGATTCATCGAGAATGTACTCCGTCTTCCCCTTGTGCCTACACGCATCAGCACTCTGCAGAAGATGAGTGAGATTCTTAAGGAATTGAAGATTTAGTTGACAAGTTGACAAGTTGATGAGTTGACAAGTTGACAAGTTGATGAGTTGACAAGTTGATTGTTATGAAATATAGCCTGTTTTTTGCTGATAAATGGCAAAAAACGGGCTTTTTTCTTGTAAATCCTAAAAAAGTTAGGAAAATATTTGGTGGTTTCAAAAATAATGCGTACCTTTGCACCCGCAATTAAGAAAGAGGCTCCGTAGCTCAACTGAATA
>CALZYS010000207.1 GCA_945830345.1 uncultured Prevotella sp. | reverse complement strand
ACGGGTACGCTGACGTTCAAGTATGACAACAGCAAACCAGAGAGTACAGATACCCAAAAGGTGTACGATGTACCGACCGACTATATTGCTGCCATTAGCCCAGATTGGCAAGAATACCATGCCTCTGGCATCACGAAAGTTGTCTTCGACGCATCATTTGCCAATGCACGACCTGTATATACCAAATTTTGGTTTTATAATTGCAATAATTTGTCAGAGATAGTGGGCATCCAGTATCTCAACACTTCAGAAGTGACAGATATGCACAATATGTTCGCAGCTTGCTCCAGCCTCACGTCACTCGACCTGTCTGGCTTTGACACAGGAAAGGTGACGGATATGGAGATGATGTTCTCCTATTGCTCAAAACTCAAAACCATTTATGTGTCAGATTCGTTCACTACAGTGAATGTGAACAGTTCCTACCATATGTTCTATTTATGTACATCACTTTCAGGAGCTTGTTCATACAATAGTGGAAATACCAATGATGCCAACTATGCCAAATATACTACCGGATATTTTACAAAATATGGCACTGTGGTTAAAGGTTCATACGTCGTTTATTCAGAAGCCGACAATACATTGACATTTAAGTATGGAGAAATACCCGCCTCAGGAGATGGTTCCACGGTGTATTCCATTCCTTCTTCCTCCTATGAGCCAGAGTGGATATCTGACCATGCCTCTGACATTAAGAAAGTAGTCTTTGATGAATCATTCGCTGTGGTGCGACCGACTAAATGCTATTGTTGGTTCCAAGATTGCAGTGCCTTGACAGATATTCAGGGAATCCAGAATCTCAATACTACCGAGGTTACCAATATGGGCGGGATGTTCTATAATTGCAGCAACCTCACGTCTCTCGACCTGTCAGGCTTTGACACGCAAAAAGTGTCTGAAATGAATGATATGTTCTTTGGATGCTCTAAGCTCACAACTATCTTTGTATCTGACAAGTTCGTTGTGGAAAATGTAACCCAATCTGATAATATGTTTTCATTCTGCGACAAACTCTCGGGGGCTATTTCATACGATTACCAAAAGACGAACAAGGAGTATGCCAACTGCACTACAGGCTATTTCACCAACATAGCGGACAAGGGTTATTTTATGCACCACGCCGTTTACAACAGTGACGCGAAGAGCCTGACGTTTAAATATGGCAACAAGAACAGAGTGGCGGACGGAATAACGACATACGAACTGAATACAGGCAACACCGAGCCGGGTTGGAAAGAAAAAACGGACATTGAAGTAGTTACATTCGAAGAGTCGTTCAAAGACGCACGTCCTGAATCATGCCACGCCTGGCTTAAGGGACTGTCATCGCTTTCCGCCATTAATAATATCGAATATCTCAACACGGAGGAATGCACCGACATGGCAGAGATGTTCAGTGGCTGTTCGACCATCACAAAGCTGGACTTGAGGACATTCGACACACGAAAGGTGACTGACATGTCGGCGATGTTCTCCGGTTGTGGCTCATTGACTAAAATTGATGTAACGGGCTTGTTTGACGTTGCAAACGTGACATCGTCCGAAGGAATGTTCACTGGCTGCACAAGTCTTAAGGGTGTCATCGCTTTCGACGAAAACCATGTGGACAAGACCTACGCCAATGGAGAAGGCTATTTCACGAAGCAGCCTGATGGCGAGGGCACACAGGCTTCGCCGTATCTGATAGGCACAATAACAGACTTGGTGTGGTTCCGCAATCATGTGAATGAAGGCAATCTTGAGGCATGTGCCAAACTCACAGACGACATAGACATGAGCACTGCATGCCATCCCGCTGGAGACGGAGTGGAAGAGCTTAGCTGGACTCCGATTTCTGATGAAAACAAAAACATCAACTGGCGTGGATTTTTTGATGGCGACGGACATACCATCAGCAATCTCTATATCAATTCTCAATCTTCTTATCAAGGTCTGTTTGGATATATCAGTGGATTGTCATATCCCGAAAATGTGAGATCTGCGATAAAGAACGTTGTTTTTGAGAATGTCAACGTAAAAGGTACGTCTAATTTTTATGGTGCGTTAGCTGGATATGCATATACTTTCGATATCATTGGCGTTACTGTAAACAGCGGCACTATAGAGGCCGTAAGTAATAGAGGCGGCATAATTGGCTATGCAGGTAATTCAAATCTTAAGTCGTGTGTCAACAGGGCAAGTGTCACTGGAACAGGCAGTGGAATAGGAGGTATATGTGGTGAATTGAATTCAACTTTAGTGTCGCAATGTGCAAACTATGGGAACGTTAAAGGTTACACACAAATTGGCGGTATTGCAGGTAAAATATACAATAATACAACCATAGAGAACTCGATTACTGTTGGCGATATTGCCAGCTCACATTATAAAGCCGGTTGGGTGGTAGGGCAGGTTTCCGAAAATGCTACACTGACAATATCGGGTGTGGTGGCATTCAACAGCGACGCCCAAATGACCTCTATGGGAGAGGAGGCAACCACCAAGAATGCCATCTATGAGATATTGGATGGCGGAAGCGTGACAGGAGAGTGTACTGGCTATACAGCAAACCAACTGAAGAGCGGCGAGACGGTAATACAGCTGAATGGCGGCAAGACCGACGGCACACAGGCTTGGTATCAGAACCTCTCGGAAGAGAACGCTGACGCTTATCCCGTGCTCACCAACACCGGATCTAACACCGTGTATGGCGGATTCGGGCATGGAGGCACAACCGGTCAGTTCAGCAACACTGAAAGCGAAATACCCGCAGGATATTGCCACACCCACGCCTACGACCCTAATGCCGAAAATGAGGCAAGCGGCAACCACGACAAGAGCTATGTGGGAGACTTCAAGTGGACTGACAACCAAGACAAGACCAACGCCACGGTGGCTGCCACATTCACCTGCCCGGTATGCCAAAAGGTGGAAACACCAGTGGTGACGGCAGTGAAGGACACCGAGAACAGCAAGCCGGCGACATGCACCAAAGACGGCAGCAACATCTACACGGCTTCACACTCGATTAACGGCAACACGTTTACTGATACATATACTCAAACTCTCACTGCTCTCGGACACGACATGCCAGAAGCTGCTTCACTCAACTCAGAAAAGCAAATCTATGAGAAGAATTGTAAAAGATGCAGTGAGTTTTTGGAATATTGTGCCACAAGCGACGGAAAAGTAGTGGCTACCGAGAATACGGAAGGTGACGGATTCACAGCCTCTGCCCT
>CALZYS010000206.1 GCA_945830345.1 uncultured Prevotella sp. | reverse complement strand
TCTCCACCTCGATGAAGTCCTTTGAGTCGAGGAAATTGCGTATGAGGATAGTCATGCGGTGACGCAGTTCGAGATTCTTGCGCACGGCATTGCGGCGCAAGTCGAGATAGCGGTATTTCATTCGGATATCGTCGCCGCCGTCGGTATTGTCCTCAATGGTGAACGGGGGTGTGATGCTCTCGCTCAGTATATTCAGACTGGATGCTATGATTTCTATCTCGCCGGTAGGCAGGTTTTTGTTCTTGCTTTCGCGCTCGTTAACGGTTCCTTCCACCTGTATGCAGAACTCACGTCCAAGTTTGTTGGCACGTTCGCAAAGGGCTTTGTCAACAGCCTCATTAAACACCAACTGGGTGATACCATATCTGTCGCGCAGATCGACGAAGGTCATACCTCCCATCTTCCTTGTGCGCTGCACCCATCCGGCAAGTGTCACCACTTGTCCGGCATTGGAGAGTCGAAGCTCTCCACAAGTATTACTTCTATACATCTTTTTTTTTATTAATGAGGAATGAGGAATTAGGAATGAGGAATTCCAAATAATTAATCCCTAATTCCTAATTCCTAATCCCTAATTCCTAATTCCTCTCCAGCCATTCAGCCACATTTTTCTCGATGCGTGCGGCAATGTCGTCAGCCTCGTCAGCCTTGTCGAATGTCTCGCCAGTGATGTGCTCATAGAGTTCGATATAGCGGTCGCTCACGCTTTCGGCATATTCATCGGTGATTTCGGGCATGGTCTGTCCCGGCTCGTTCATGAAGTTGTGCTCGATGAGCCACTGGCGCACAAACTCCTTTGAGAGCTGCTTCTGGGGCTCACCCTTGGCAAGTTTCTCCTCATATCCGTCGGCATAGAAGTAGCGGCTTGAGTCGGGAGTATGAATCTCGTCGATGAGATACACCTTGCCGTCGCGCTTGCCAAACTCATATTTTGTGTCAACGAGGATAAGACCTCTCTGGGCTGCTATCTCCTGACCGCGTGCAAAGAGTTTGCGGGTGTAATCCTCCATTATCTCATAGTCTTCCTTGCCTACGATGCCCTGGGCGATGATTTCCTCCTTAGAGATATTCATGTCGTGTCCCTCGTCAGCCTTGGTGGTGGGGGTGATGATGGGCTCGGGGAATCGCTCATTCTCCTTCATGCCGTCGGGCAGTCGCACGCCACATATTTCCCTGCATCCATTTTTATATTCGCGCCAAGCCGAGCCGGTGAGGATTGAGCGGATGATCATCTCAACGCGGAATCCCTCGCACTTGAGTCCCACAGTGACCATTGGGTCGGGAGTGGCAAGTTTCCAGTTGGGGCAGATGTCGCTTGTGGCATCCAGGAACTTGGCGGCAATCTGGTTGAGCACCTGTCCTTTGAAAGGGATACCCTTAGGCAGAATAACGTCGAATGCCGATATTCTGTCGGTAGCAACCATAACCATCAGGTCGTCGTTGATGTTATACACGTCGCGCACCTTTCCGTGGTACACGCTCTTCTGTCCCTCAAAATTGAAGTCAGTTCTTGTTAATGCTTTCATTGTCTTGTATTTTTTGTTTTTCGTTCTTTTCGTATGCGTTCACTATTCGCGTCACCAGTTTGTGGCGCACAATGTCCTTCTGTCCTAATTCCACAACGCTGATACCCTCAATGTCCCTCAGTATCTCCAAGGCTTCCTTCAGTCCGCTCTTGGTGTGGCTCGGCAGGTCTATCTGGGTCATGTCGCCCGTGATAATCATCTTTGAGTTCCACCCCATTCTCGTGAGGAACATCCTCAGTTGGGCGCATGTGGTGTTCTGTGCCTCGTCGAGGATGACTATGGCGTCGCTCAGTGTGCGTCCGCGCATGAATGCCAAGGGGGCAATCTGTATCACGTGCTTCTCCATCATGTCCTGTAGCTTTGCTGCCGGAAGCATGTCCTCAAGGGCGTCGTAAAGCGGTTGTAGATAAGGGTCGATTTTGTCTTTCATGTCTCCAGGCAAGAATCCCAATTTCTCTCCGGCTTCTACGGCAGGGCGACTGAGGATAATCTTCTTGATGGTCTTTTCCTTCAGGGCTTTCACTGCGAGGGCTATGCTCAGATAGGTCTTGCCCGTTCCTGCAGGACCCACGGCAAACACCATGTCGCTGCGGTTGAATGCGTCAACCAGCTGCTGCTGTTTCTCGCTGCGCGGTTTCACGGGTTTGCCTGCCATGGTATATACCACAACTCCCTCGGGCATTTCGTTGGTGGTTTTCTTGCCCTTTACGATTTCGAGTATGTCCTCTTCGCCAATGCGGTTGAACTTGAGCACATGTCGTCTCATGGTCTCTATGTTTTCCTCGAAGGCGCACATCTGCTCTTCGTCGCCCAAGACACGTATGACATTGTCGCGTGCCACAATCCTGAGTTTTGGGAACAGGGCCCTTATCATCTGCAGATGACTGTTGCCCGCTCCGTACAGAATCACCGGGTCGATATCTTCGAGTACTATATGTTTCTCAATCAATGTTTCTACCTTTTTATAATGTTATTTTCAAAATTTGCTGCAAAATTACATCAAATCAATCATACTACAAAATTTTTCCGCTTATTTTTATCGTTTTATTCAGAAAAAGAAGTACCTTTGCACAAAATTAAGAATAAAATGAAGATAACGAAGAAGAGATATCTGCAAGGATTTGCCGCTACGGTGGCGTTTCTTGCGCTTGTGAGAATAGTGTTTCCGGGGATTGCCCATCCTGTTGGCGGTGCAGGCGTGACAGCCGACAGTACGGCGGTTGCAGCGGTGGATACTGTGGCCATGCAGCCTGTTGATGTAGGTTCAGTTGCCGCCAGATGGTATAATGCCGATGGCCGCTTTGTGAAAAACAGGATATACAGTGTGCCCTCGTTCAAGACCACATTCCCCGACAGCAACAGTGTGCAGATGGCGGCAGCCAAGAAATACGGAGTGTCGCTCGTGAAGGATCGTAAGGAGGCTGAGGCGCGCAAGAAGGAACTCGTGTATGTGGGAGCAAATCCATATTTCCATATCGACAAGCTCAACAACAGTATTCCTTATCTTGTGCCGCGCGCTTCGGTGCTGCTTCAGGATATAGGCAAGGCGTTCTTCGATTCGCTCACGATCAAGGGCATCCCCCTTCACAAGATAATCGTGACGAGCGTGCTGCGCACCCAGGAAGACGTGCAGAAGTTGCGCAATCGCAATATGAACGCCACCGAGAACAGTTGCCATCTCTATGGCACCACCTTCGACCTATGCTACAACCGATATATAACAGTGGAGGACCCCGAAGGCCCCGCTCGTCGTGCCGTGCGCAACGACA
>CALZYS010000205.1 GCA_945830345.1 uncultured Prevotella sp. | reverse complement strand
TTCGACGACTACGCCTCGTTCTGCAAATTCGTGAAGACCCACATCGGATGCAGTCCGCAGAACTGCCGGAACAGCTGACAGAATCGTACAGGAACAACTGAAAGGGAACTATCAGAAAGGCTGAAAAGGTCTGACAGAAAGACTATCGGTTTCATTGCTGCGACAAAATTAGAATTGATTCAACAAAAATAAATCAGTTAAATAAATACATTATTTATAGTTAAAAAACAAATCATTAATACTAACGACTATGCGCGTAATTATTGAAAAAAATTATGATGAGCTGTCACGTTGGGCAGCCAATCACGTAGTAGAGACAATCAACAAGTTCGCTCCAACAGCAGAGCGTCCATTCGTACTTGGTTTGCCAACCGGTTCATCCCCAATGGGTATGTATGCAGCGCTCGTAGAGGCTGTCAAGGAAGGCAAGGTATCATTCAAGCACGTCATTACTTTCAACATGGATGAATACGTGGGTTTACCAGAGTCTCATCCAGAGAGCTACCACTCATTCATGGCAAAGAATCTGTTCGATCACATTGATTGCCCTAAGGAGAACATCAACATTCTCAATGGTAATGCAGAAGACCTCGAAGCTGAGTGCGAGCGCTACGAGCAGAAGATCAAGGCTGCAGGCGGTATCGACCTCTTCATCGGCGGCATTGGTCCTGACGGCCACATCGCCTTCAATGAGCCTTACTCTTCCCTCACCTCACGCACTCGTGTGAAGACTCTCACCACCGACACCCGCATCGCCAACTCACGCTTCTTCGGCAACGACCCTGAGGCTGTTCCTGCTTTGGCTCTTACCGTAGGTGTAGGCACCGTGATGGACGCAAGAGAGGTGATGATTCTCTGCAATGGCCACAACAAGGCACAGGCTCTCCACGCAGCCATCGAAGGTCCTGTTACACAGGCTTGGACCATCAGCGCACTCCAGCTCCACAAGCACGGCATCATCATCTGTGATGAAATGGCTACAGACGAGTTGAAAGTGGGAACCTACCGCTACTTCAAGGATATCGAGAAGAACAATATCTAAAAGACCCCTCGACCGAGAAAATTCCAACAGACCGAGAGAAAATTCCAACATTATCAATATATTACATTACATAAATATATTACGTTATGAGATTAAATCTTAGTTCACAAATCGTACTCAACAAGGTACCTGTGGAATTCTACAAGCCTAAGACGACCGTGGAATACTCCGAAATCTCCCGCATGGAGAAAATTCATACCGATATCTTCGCATCTGTAAGCGAAGGCTGTAGTCATATTGCCGACTGCATTGAGAAGGGCATTAAGGCTGCCCAGCACGAAGGCAAGTATTATGTGATGGCATTGGGCACAGGCCTCTCTGTCAATCCTGTATATGATGAATTGGTAAGCCGCTACGAGAAGAAGAAACTGAGTTTCCGCAATGTTGTAGTATTCAATGCCTATGAGTATTACCCACTCCGCAAGGACAGTTCTATCCGCAGCATCAACCAGCTCAAGGAGCACTTCCTCGACCACGTGGATATTGCAGAACAGAATATCTTCACCCTCGATGGCAGCATCGCACAGGAGGCTGTACAGGACACCTGCCGCCTCTATGAGCAGCGCATCAAGACCTTCGGCGGTCTCGACGTTACTATCCTCGGCATCGGCCGCATGGGTAATATCGCAGCCAACGAACCGGGTTCAAGCATCCAGTCGCTCACCCGTATCATCCTCATCGGCAATATGTCACGCGAGGAGATGGAAAACAGCTTCAAGACCAAGGAGCAGGTTCCTCCATGTTCACTCACTATGGGTGTTGGCACTCTCCTGACAGCCAAGACTGTATTCCTGACAGCATGGGGTGACGAAAAGTCTGAGATTATGCAGAAGGTGATAGAGGGCAACATCACAGATACCCTGCCTGCTACTTTCCTGCAGACTCACCCAGACGCACAGGTGGTATTGGATTTGAGTGCAGCTGCCCATCTTACCCGTATTGAGCACCCTTGGTTGGTTTCATCATGCGAATGGACAGACAAGCTGGTACGTTCTGCACTGGTTTGGCTCTGCCAGAAGATCGACAAACCAATCCTGAAGTTGACCAACAAGGACTACAACGAGAATGGTCTGAGCGAGCTGTTGGCTCTCTATGGTTCTGCATACAATGCTAATATCAAGATTTTCAACGACTTGCAGCATACGATCACCGGTTGGCCTGGTGGTAAACCAGACGCTGACGATACCTATCGTCCAGAGCGTGCCAAACCATATCCAAAGCGTGTCGTAGTGTTTTCTCCACACCCAGACGATGACGTTATCTCTATGGGCGGAACCATCCGCCGTCTGGTCCAGCAGCACCACGACGTGCATCTGGCTTACGAGACATCCGGCAACATCGCAGTAGGTGATGAGGAAGTAACACGCTTCATGCACTTCATCAATGGTTTCAACCAGCTCTTTGCAGAATCCAAGGACAGCATCATCGCCAACAAGTACAAGGAGATCAAGACATTCTTTGCCAACAAGAAGGAGGGCGACTTCGATACAAGAGACATTCTTACCATCAAGGGTCTTATCCGTCGTGGCGAGGCACGTATTGCTTGTACCTATAATGAGATCCCGCTGGATCATGTCCACTTCCTCGACCTTCCATTCTATGAGAGCGGTAAGATAGAAAAACTCCCTATGACCGAGAAGGACGTAGCAGTAGTAAGACAGTTGCTGCAGGAGGTGAAGCCTCATCAGATCTATGTAGCTGGCGACTTGGCAGACCCTCACGGCACACACCGCAAGTGTACTGACGCCGTACTCGCAGCCATCGACCTCGAGAAGGAAGCAGGCGCAGAGTGGCTGAAGGATTGCCGCATCTGGATGTATCGTGGAGCATGGGCAGAATGGGAGATTGAGAACATCGAGATGTGTGTTCCATTGAGCCCAGAGGAATTGCGTGCTAAGCGTAATTCTATCCTGAAGCACCAGTCTCAGATGGAAAGTGCTCCTTTCCTCGGCAATGACGACCGTCTCTTCTGGCAGCGTGCGGAAGACAGAAACCGCGCTACAGCCCAGTTGTATGATAACTTGGGTCTTGCTTGCTATGAGGCGATGGAAGCATTCGTAGAATATAAACCTTTATAATCTGATTCAGATTCCATAACTGAATATATCTTAAGAGCCCTCAGCAGAATTTCAGCTGGGGGCTCTATTTTTAGGCACTGATTACGCGGTTCTTTTGGGATTGGTGAAGAGTTTCGCAGTGTCATGTAATCCCCCTGCTGTCTTTCGGAAAAATCGGACAACTTTCTCTGGTGTAACACGA
>CALZYS010000204.1 GCA_945830345.1 uncultured Prevotella sp. | reverse complement strand
AATTGGCAGATTTCAAGTCTCAATTCGGAGACAAATTCGGAATCATTAGACTCGGTATTTTTGGCTCAGTGGCAAGAGAGGAAAATAACGAGAATAGTGATATTGACATCGTCGTGGAGGTGAAGAAGCCTTCACTGACAATAATGTATGAACTCGAACAATCTTTAAAGGCATTGTTTGGCTGTGATGTTGACTTGGTCAGATATAGACAGTCATTACGCCCACTGTTTAAGTCAAACATTCAAAAAGATGTCGTATTCGTATGAAATCAAATAATCTGACTATACTTGATAGACTGAACGAAATTCTGGAGTCTATTGAACTAATAGAAGAATGGAGCAGCTTTGCAGCGTTATTGTTTGGTTGAGCAAACATAACCGTTAATTCTTTATAATTATTAAGAGGTTTTCTTGGAGGTATTAAAAATATTACTTACATTTGCAGAAAAAACAAGAAGATGCCGGACAAGAAAGCAATCAATGACGCAGTCGTCAGATGGGCACTCACTATCGTGCTTGGAGTGAGTGCCTATCTGTTTTGGTCTATTGGCTATCCCCATGCCATGGGCTATCAAGAGCAGTTCCAGTTGTTTCTTTTTGATTATTCTTATTTCGCCGAGCGCATTGCCGTGCCAGGTGGATTGGGAACATACGTGGCGGAGTTCTTGACGCAGTTTTATAATAGTCCCGCCATTGGGGCATTAGTCATTGCCCTTGTATATGTGTTGATGCAGAGAATGACGTGGATGCTTGCCAAGCGCAACCTTCGGGATGGCGACAATACTTGGTTGGCATACATCGCGTCGTTTGTGCCGTCGCTTATGATATGGTGGCAGATGGGCGACGAGAGTACGATGTTGGCTTATCCCGTGTCGCTTGCGTTCATGCTTGCCTCAATGTTGATGCTGCCGAGGGGGAAGGTGGGGCGAATATGCTACACTGTTGTAGCCCTGCCGCTGATGTATTGGATAGCAGGCCCGCTCGTGTTGCTTTTGGGAGTGTATGTCGGTGTGGCATTTGCCAAGGAGAGCGAGCGCAGACTAAGTGGCCTTTTCGCCTTGGCTGCGTGTGTCGTTTATGCCGTGGCTTGTATTCTTGTGTCGGCATTGATAGTGCCTTATCCCTTAGAACGGCTTTTTGCCGGAATATTCTACTATCGATTTATCGAGATACTGTCGTATATGTTGGCCGTGATAGCCATTGTTGTATTGTTGTTGTCAACGATAAGTATTACGGCTAAAGTGAAGAAGCCCAAGGTGGTGTGGGGGATTGCTGCCGCAGCAGTAGCTTGCCTTGCGGCGGTGTTCATACCCAAGGCTTACGACGAGCAGAAATACGACCTGGTGGAATATGACTGGCTCGTGCGCCAGCAACGATGGAATGACGTTATCGCTAAGTCGGAACGCAAGCAACCCACATTGCCAATGAGTGTTTGTGCCACCAACCTTGCCCTCGGTATGACGGGACAGTTGGGCGACCGCTCTTTCGACTTCTTCCAGAATGGGGCAGAGGGACTGCTGCCGGAGTTTGAGCGTAATTTCTCTACAACATTGTTGACAGGCGAGGTGTATTTCATGCTAGGACTTGTAAACACCTCACAGCGATATGCATTCGAGGCAATGGAGTCGTTGCCCAACTACAATAAGAGTGGCAGGGCGATAAAGCGTCTTGCCGAAACCAATCTTATCAACGGACAGTATAAGGTGGCAAGGAAATACCTGACAATGCTACAGAAAACTATCTATTATCGCAAATGGGCTGAGAAACGCTTGGAGATGATAGACAATCCACGCCTAATCGACGAGCATAATGTGTATGGCTATCTCAGGAAGGTGCGCCTTGAGGATGATTTCCTCTTCAGCGACAAGGAGTTGGACAAGATGTTAGGTCAGTTGCTCATGCGCAACAAGGACAATATGATGGCGATGCAGTATCTGCTCGTCTATCCGCTGCTCAATCGTGATTTCCCCACGTTTATGGGATATTACGGGTATGTGCAGTCATTGAAGAACTATACTCCCAGTGCCTGTGTTGAGGCGGTGGCATTGGCTTACGCACAACAAAACAAGTTGCCGCAGAAGGAGATTCAACGCTACCGGTTGTCGAATACTTGGAAGTACCTTTTGGGGAATTAGGAATTAGGGATTAGAAATTAGGGATTAGGAATGAAACATATACATTATTATATATTAGGAGTGGTGCTTACCGTCTTTCTCCAGTCATGTACGGAGACGGTGGACAATGCCGTGAACTCGGACAAGATGCCTGAGATATTCCCCGACTATGTGGGAGTGACGATACCTGCAACGATAGCCCCGATGAACTTCGGTGTGGAGGGTGATGTTGACAAGGTGGATGTTGTGATCAAGGGCAGTAAGGGAGGTGAGATGCATGTGCAGGGCGACTATGCTGACTTCGATATTGACGATTGGCATGCAATGGTGGCACGTAATAAGGGCGGCAAACTCACCTTCACCGTTTGCAGTAAGAATGACGGCAAGTGGACCCGCTATCGTGACTTCGATATGTACGTGAGCAATTACGACATGAAGGACTACGGACTGACCTACCGCCGCATTGCTCCTGGATATGAGGTGTATAGCCACATGGGACTATATGAGCGATGTCTTGACAACTTCGACGAAAGGGCAATAATCGAGAATACACAGGTGCCGGGTATGTGTGTCAACTGCCATACATCGTGCAAGACCAATCCCGACAACTTCGTGTTTCATATCCGTGGCAACCATGGGGCAACACTCGTAAAGACAGGCGACCGAATGGAACTGCTCAAGGCCAAGAACGACTCCATCAAGGGTTCGATGGTCTATCCCTATTGGCATCCCTCGGGAAAATATTGCGCTTTCTCCACCAATCAGACTCGACAGGGATTTCATGTGGTGAAGGACGAGAGGGTGGAGGTGTTCGACCTTGCCTCTGATGTGTTTGTGTATGACGTAGAGAAACATCAGTTGATACTCGACACCCTTCTCTCGACAAAGCTCTATTCGGAGAACTCACCCGTGTTCTCTGCCGACGGGCGCACGTTGTATTATCTCACATGTCTGCAACAGGACTATCCCTTGCATTTCAAGGACGAGAAATATAACCTATGCAGCATTGCCTTCGATCCTGATAAGGGTGTCTTCGGCACAAAGGTGGATACAGTATATAATGCAGTGAGTCAGGGCAAAACCATCACATGGCCTCGCCCGTCATACGATGGTCGTTATCTGATGTTCACTCAGATGGATTACGGTTATTTCTCGATATGGCATAAGGAGAGCGACCTTTGGTTGCTCGACCTCA
>CALZYS010000203.1 GCA_945830345.1 uncultured Prevotella sp. | reverse complement strand
CTCGCGGCACACGCACCTGAAACGTGCGCGTCTACCAATTCCGCCACCTGGGCTCAAGGTTGATTAGATCCTCATCTAAACTCTTTTTTGTCCAATAAATTGAGCGGAAAACGGGACTCGGACCCGCGACCCCAACCTTGGCAAGGTTGTGCTCTACCAACTGAGCTATTTCCGCTTTTTCATCCCTCATCAGGAGCATCTCTCTCGATTGCGGTTGCAAAGGTACTGCTTTTTTTCTAATCTCCAAACTTTTCCAGCTCTTTTTTTGCAAAAATCTGTTAATTCATGCGATTTTTATAGTCTGAGTACCCAAAAATGCGCATTTTTTGCAGTTTTCCGTCACTTTTTAGCATAGAAATTGATGGATGAGTGATACCATTAAACATGTTTGTCTTCACTGTCGTGTAATGAATCATATCCTCAAAAATCAGCTTTTCACCAATTTCAAGCGGATGGTCAAATCGCCATGAGCCCATAAAATCTCCCGAAAGGCAACTATTGCCTCCCAGACGGTAAGTATTTTTTTCAGTGGCTCGCTCCATCTCCACCGACTCTGCTCCTCTCACGTCGGGTTGGTAGGGCATCTCAAGACAGTCGGGCATATGGCAGGTGAAACTGACATCAAGAATTGCCGTCTTGATATTCTTGTCCTCAACAATATCTATCACCTGTGCCACCAAAACACCAGTTTGCCATGCAAAGGCACTGCCTGGTTCGAGGATGACCTTGAGCCAAGGATACCGCTTATGGAATTCCTTGAGCATAGAGACGAGCAGTTCGACGTCATAGTCATCGCGCGTCATGAGGTGACCGCCGCCGAAGTTTATCCATTTAAGTTGAGGAAACCACTTCGAGAACTTTTCCTCGATATGCACAAGAGTGCGTTGGAATACATCTGCCCCACTCTCGCAATGACAATGGCAATGGAATCCCTCGATGTCGGCAGGAAGTGTCGCGGGCAATTTGTCGGCAGAGACACCGAATCTTGTCCCGGGCGCGCACGGGTTATATAATAAGGTGGAAATCTCGGAATATTCGGGATTCACCCTCAATCCGAACGACAGATTGCCATTTGCCGATCTTGCCTTGGCAGCCATCCGTTCGTACTGGGAGAGGGAATTGAACGTGAGATGACTCGAACATTCGGCAATCTGCCCAATCTCTGAGTCGGTATAGGCAGGAGAGAAGGTATGGGCAGGAGATCCAAACTCCTCATACGCCAATCGTGCCTCGCTCAACGAACTTGCCGTGGTGGATGATATATACTCGCGAATGATGGGGAATGTCTTCCATAAGGCAAATGCCTTGAAAGCCAAAATTATCTCAATGTCTGCCCTTTGTGCGACATCACGAATGAGAGAGAGGTTGTCTCTCAGCAAATTTTCTTCAACAATATACATTGGTGTCTGCACCCCGGCAAGAACACTGTCATTAATAAATGATTTCATTATGCTTTAACTTGATTTTTTACCAAAATTCGGTGCAAAGATAATAAAAAAGGGCGAATTATATCAATTTTTCGCTAATAAAGACTAACTTTTACGAAAATACATTGTTTATTTCAATAAAAAGTGGTACATTTGCACGTGAATAGAGAAAAATGACATGAAAATCGTATTAATGACTAAGTCCACGTTCTTCGTGGAGGAAGACAAAATACTTACAGCCCTCTTCGACGAAGGTCTGGATAATCTGCACCTGAATAAGCCAGGGGCCGCCCCAGTGTATGCTGAGCGACTGCTGACTTTATTGCCTGATGATATATACAGCAAGACCACAGTGCATGAGCATTTTTATCTGAAAGAGGAATACGGACTGCGGGGCATACACATAGACGATGCCACCTCTCACCTGCCCGATGGATACAAAGGAAAGTTCTCGCGCACTTGCACCTCGCCCGACGAAATACGGGAAACACGCAAGAAGGCTGAGTATATCTTCCTTAAAAACACCTTCGCCATGGGGGATGACGAGCAAGCAATCCGAACTCACAACGCCCGACTTGAGAAAGCAGCCGACTGTGGTCTCATCGACAAAAAAGTGTATGCCTTCGGAGGGGTAAATCTCGACAATATCCGCATGGCGAAGGAACTCGGTTTTGGCGGCATTGTCATTTGCAGTGACCTATGGAACCGCTTTGATATTCATCACCAGCTCGACTACAAGGAACTAATAACTCACTTTGAGAGAATACGAAAAGTGGCGGGATGATTCTTTGATTAAATTATCAAAGAATTAAATTATTAAAATATTAAAGGATTAAAGAAATAACAATATACAATTGCATTACAAAAATGAGTGATACAGGCTCTTATATGGTATTCTCCGGCACTAGCACGAGATACCTGGCAGAAAAGATCTGCCAAAGTTTAGGATGTGAACTTGGAAAGTTGGTAATCACCAAATTCTCAGACGGAGAATTTGCCGTTTCTTACGAGGAATCAATTCGCGGACGCGACATCTTCCTCGTTCAGAGCACATTCCCCAATTCAGACAACCTCATGGAACTGCTGCTCATGATTGACGCAGCAAAGAGGGCATCGGCACGCACCATCAATGCCGTAATACCGTATTTCGGTTGGGCACGACAGGACCGCAAGGACAAGCCAAGGGTAAGTATCGGTGCTAAGCTCATAGCCGACCTTCTGAGTGTTGCCGGTATTGACCGACTCATCACCATGGACCTTCATGCCGACCAAATCCAGGGATTCTTTGACGTCCCGGTTGACCATCTCTATGCTTCGGGAGTGATTCTCCCTTACCTTCAGAGTCTCCAACTTGACGATCTCGTAATAGCATCTCCTGATGTGGGCGGTTCGAAGCGTGCCAACACCTACGCCAAGTATCTTGGCTGTCCGCTCGTGTTGTGCAACAAGACCCGCGCCCGCGCCAATGTAGTGGCAAGTATGCAGATTATTGGTGACGTGAAAGACAAAAATGTAGTGATTATCGACGATATGGTTGATACAGCCGGCACTATCACCAAGGCTGCCGACATAATGAAGGAAGCCGGCGCCAAGACTGTACGTGCATGTGCTTCACACTGCGTTATGAGCGGTCCGGCAAGTGAACGCGTTCAGAACTCATCTCTTGAAGAGATAGTCTTCACAGACTCAATTCCCTACTCCAACCGATGCGCCAAGGTAAAGCAGATATCCGTTGCCGACATGTTTGCCGAAACCATCCGTCGCGTCATCAACAATGAGAGTATAAGCAGTCAGTATCTTGTTTAACAACACATTGTATTAATGGAAATTTTCAAAATAACCGGACTGACAGCTGCAGGCATAATGCTTGCGGCTTGTCAGTCTGATTCGTATAAGATCAACGGCGAATGTGATTTGCT
>CALZYS010000202.1 GCA_945830345.1 uncultured Prevotella sp. | reverse complement strand
TTTGCCGTAACGTCTTCATTCACATATAGATACAGAGCCTTCCGCAGGTGTCAGACAATGGCACAGGCGGAAGGCTCTGTGCGTTTCAGACCTCCAGATGCGGATGGGATGGCACACAGCCAAGACCGCTGTTTACTGGCAAATTGCTGCCGTTCGGAGGATAATACAGCCGTATAGTGGTAAAATTTGGTTGAGACAAGCAAAATGGCTTAACTTTGCATTGACAAAATAATAATAAACATAGAATATGAACAAGAAACTTACACAATTCAGATGGCTCGCTGCGACGCTCATGCTCGTGGCGGCAATGGTAATGCCCTCCACGGCGTGGGCTTACAATCAACCGAATGGCGAAGGGACAAAAAAAAGTCCTTATCAGATTAGCAGTGGAGATGAGCTTTATTGGTTTGCAGCTTATGTAAATGGCGACCCTGGTGAAGACAACGGCACACACACCGCCTGCGCAGTGCTTACGCAAGACATCTCCGTAAGCGGAGAATGGGTGCCAATCATTAGCTTTTACGGAACCTTTGATGGCCAGGGGCATACAATCAGCGGATTGCAAAAGACTAATGAGGGTGAGCGTGTTGAAATAGGTCTTTTCACCAGTATTGAAAGCAACGCCGAGATACGCAATGTTGGTATCGTAAATTGTAATTTCATTGGAAACAGTGGATGTCAGGTCGGCGGCGTGTGCGGAAGTAATAATGGAGGAACCATCACAAACTGCTATAACACAGGCAGTGTTAATGGCGAAGAAGGATCAGTCGGTGGCGTGTGCGGAATTAATAATGGCACAATCACAAACTGCTATAACACTGGTTCAGTAAAAAATGGACAAGGACTTGGCGGAATATGCGGAATTAATACTGGCACAATCACAAACTGCTATTACCTTAGCGGCACAGCCACAGCCGGTATATCTAATAATTGGGGAACTGGCTCGGCAGAGGAAAAGGCCGCAGCGCAGTTTGCAAACGGCGAGGTGGCATGGCTGCTCAACGGCGGCAAGACCGACGGAAGTCAGGCATGGTATCAGGCACTAAGTGGTGAAGGATATCCTAATCTCAACAAAGATACAGAAAACAGAACTGTTTATGGAGCATATAAACATGGAGAGACCAGACCTACATGCAGCAATAGCCAAAGTAGTCTTTCTATGCTTCATGCCCTCGCCTACGATTCAAGTGCCACAGACGAGGCAAACGGCAACCACGATATGTCTTGCGTACAAGACGAAAACAATCAATATACTTGGACGGACAATGAAGCCAATTCCAATGCCACCGCAAAATGCAATTTCATCTGCTCTGTATGCAATAGCGAGGTGGCAAAGGATATGACTGTTACACACGATGAAGGCAAAACGAATGTGCCTGCAAAATGTATGCAAGAAGGCCATAACTATTACGTGGCATCATTGACGTTTAATGGCACGACATATACTAACTACTATACCCAAGAAGTACCGGCTCTTGGTCATGACGATTCTGGTGACGTAACTTTCAATTCTGGAAATAAAATCTATGAGAAGGTTTGTAAAAGAGAAGGATGCGGAGAAACAATCTATTACGCCAATGCTGCCGGCAAAATAGAAGCCACTCCCAATGCCGGGGCAACAGAGTTTACCGTGGCAAAGTATCCATTGCAGGATGCCAAGACGTATGACAATAAGGCAGTGTTCACAGCCACGGAATTCACCTATACCCGTACGTTCACCACTACGGAATGGACCACATGGTATGTGCCATTTGACTTGACGCTGACCTCCGATATTTGCGCACATTATGACTTCTCGCGCATCAACAACGTGCATCAGTATGACGACGATGGCGACGGCAATGCCGACCGCACCGTGGTGGAGAGTTTCAGACAGACTGCGGGCGTAAAGCTAAAGGCCAATTACCCTTACTTGGTGAGGGCAAAGAGCAATGCTGACTTCTCAATGTCATTACCATTGACAAACGTTGTTCCTGCATTGGCTGAGACAAACAGCATTGACTGCCAGAGCGTGGATTATAAATACACATTCACGGGTACATACGCAGGAATGGGCGATAGTGGTTCTGCTGACACCGACCCATATACACTTTGCGACGGAAACAAGTGGTTGCATTTCCATAGTCTCTCTCCTATGCGCCACTATCTGACCATCGTGTCGCGTAACGTATCATTGCCATCTACTGCCCCAATGCGCAGCATCATGCTCTCCGTTGTCGGCGACGAGGGTACAACGGGCATCGTGAAGTTGTATGACGAAGAGCGCAAGTCGAGCGAGACCTACGACCTCTCGGGTCGCCGTCTGCCGGCAGGCAGCAAGCCTCGCGGTCTGATTATCGAGAACGGAAAAGTAACATTCAAGAAATAATCAAAACACACATGAAGAATATGAAAAAGTATATCAAACCAGCAATGAAGGTCTATGAGGTAAAGACATCCCAAATCCTGGCAGGCTCTCTGCAAGTTGACAAGACTGAACTTGGCTCTGGATATGGCACATCACAATAGACGTGTGCGGGATATTCCGCATCAACCAACTGAATGAAAAATGCTGCAACAGGCGCAATGTCTGTTGCAGCATTTGTTTTATAAAAAAGGTGAAAATGTTTGGTTGTATGTATATTATTTCGTATCTTTGCAGACGTTATTCATAATGATTGTGATACATAACATTTGTGAGATATGGAAAAGAAGCAACTGAAGCGACTGCCCGTGGGCATACAGACATTCTCCGAGGTGATTGACCTCGATTGCCTGTATATAGACAAAACTGAGTATATCTGGAACATGATACACCTCAGCAAGTATATATTCCTGAGCCGTCCGAGGCGGTTCGGCAAGTCGTTGCTTGTATCTACGCTTCAGGCTTATTTCGAGGGAAGAAAGGACCTGTTCAAGGGACTCTTTATCGAAACCGTGGAGAAGGAGTGGACGGAATATCCAGTGCTGCGCTTTGACATGAGCACAGCGAAGCATTGCGACAAGGAAGAGTTGCTGCTTGAACTGAGCAACAAGCTTACCCGCTATGAGGCAATATACGGCAAGGGAGCCGCAGATGAGGTTAAGCCCAACCAGCGCTTTCAGGGACTTATCGAGCGTGCCCATGAGAAGACTGGCAAGAAGGTGGTAATACTTATCGACGAATACGACGCCCCGCTGCTTGACGTAGTGCATAAGAACGAAGATTTGGAATCATTGCGCCAGGTTATGCGCAATTTCTACTCGCCGCTGAAGTACTGCGACCCGCATTTGGAATTCCTTTTCCTCACCGGCATCACGAAGTTCTCGCAGCTCAGCATCTTCAGCGAGCTTAACAACCTGAAGAACATATCCATGCGCACCGACTATGCCGGAGT
>CALZYS010000201.1 GCA_945830345.1 uncultured Prevotella sp. | reverse complement strand
GATAGAAATGCTCGTCAACCAAGTCGGCCTTCTGCTTCTTCATGTCCTGCCATCCTAACTCAAACATCTTGCCCTCGGAGTCAGGACCGCTGGTGCCCACAATCTTGATGTCGGGATACTTGGCGCGGATGGCCTTCACGAACGGAGTGAGGCGCTTAAAATATAAGGTGTCCCACTGCTCATTACCCACACCGATGAATTTCAGGTTGAAAGGCTCGGGATGTCCCATTTCTGCACGCTTCTTTCCCCATGTCGTGTTAACGTCGCCATTGGCAAACTCGATGAGGTCGAGGCAGTCCTGGATATACGGGTCAAGCTGGTCCATAGGCACGTGTGCACATTCCTTGTTCCTGTTCTGGAACTGGCAAGCCATACCCACGTTGAGCACAGGCAGGGGCTCTGCACCGATGTCCTCAGAGAACTGGAAGAACTCGAAGAATCCCAATCCGTAGCTCTGATAGTAGTCGGGATAGTAGCGATAGTCAAACGTGTGCTCCCAGCGGTTCTGGTTGAGCGGACGGTTCTCCACCGGACCGATGGTGTTCTTCCACTGGTAGCGGGTCTCAAGGTCAGTACCCTCCACGATACATCCTCCGGGGAAGCGGAGCAGACCGGGCTTCACGTCGGCAAGAGCCTGGGCCACATCGCGGCGCAATCCGTTCTCGCGGTTCTTGAATGTGTTCACGGGGAAGAGGCTCACGTGCTCAAGGCTCACGGGATTGCCGCCCTTGAGGAAGATGCGCAGGTTAGCCTTCTTGTGAGTGACAGGAGCTTTCATGACAATCTCATACTTCTTCCAGTCGGCAGAAGTGATGTCGAGAGTCTTCTCCACGAACTCCTGGTGCTCGCCCCTTGAATATTGGTCGATGAGCTGCACACGTATGGTGGCCTTGCCCTTGGGGGCTTTTGCCCATACCGAGAAGCGGTAGTCCTCGCCCTTTACCACACCGATACCGAAGTAACCCTCGTTCTGTAGACCGGTGCGACGGTCGCCGTGGTTGGGAGCCTTCAGTTCCACATAGTGTGGACAACGCTCAAACGGACCGTCGTTCTTGAGTGTTACGTTACCAAACACCTGCCATCCCATGTAGTTCTGCGGGAACTCAAACGAGCGGTTCTTGATGAGTTCGCCGTATAAACCACCGTCGGCGGCATAGTTAATATCCTCGAAGAACAGGCCATACATTGTGTCCTGAATCTTCGCTCCGGCTTTCTTGGTGTTGATGTCCATGACGTTGGTCTGGGCACCGGCAACCATCGCAGAAGCCACTGCGATAGCGCATGTTAGTAGTCTTCTTTTCATTACGTTTACAGTAGGTTTTAGCTAATGTTGCGACAAAATTAGTTAAATATTTCCTATTATGCAAGTATTTTCAGATATTTTTAGTAATTTTGTGGCGAATTTAAAAACAATACGACTAAAAGATTATGGAACAAAAAGACAAGGGTAGCAAGTCCTACCTTATTTCGATTGTGATGGTGGCCGTTCTCGGCGGTCTTCTCTTCGGTTACGACACTGCCGTGATATCGGGTGCCGAGAAGGGATTGCAGGCATTCTTCATGGGTGCCGACGACTTCGTTTACACCGACTTCTGGCACGGGTTTACCAGTTCGAGTGCCCTCGTGGGCTGTATCATCGGTTCAGCCCTTTCGGGTGTGTTGGCTTCCAACTGGGGCCGCAAGCGTTCGCTCATTTTTGCCGGTGTGATGTTCTTCATCTCGGCATGGGGTTCGATGTACCCCGAGTCAATGGTGCTTGCCAAGGGTGAGCCTAACATGACTCTGCTCATAGTGTTCAACATCTACCGTGTCATCGGTGGAGTGGGAGTGGGTCTTGCCTCTGCCGTTTGTCCTATGTATATAGGTGAGATTGCACCGAGCAACATCCGCGGTATGCTTGTGTCGTGGAACCAGTTTGCCATCATCTTCGGACAGCTTGTGGTTTATTTCGTCAACTTCTTCATCCTTGGCGACCATATCGCCCCTGCCATCCAGAGCATAGGCAATGGTATGAACGAGATTCTCAATGGTGCCGAGGCTGCCTGGGCAATTGAGACGGGATGGAGATATATGTTTGGTTCTGAGATGATTCCCGCCGGACTCTTCGCCCTGCTGATATGCTTTGTGCCCGAGACTCCGCGCTATCTCGCCATGGTGGGACAGGATGACAAGGCCGAGCGCGTGCTTGCCCGCATCAACGGTGCCGCCAAGGCAAAGGAAATTCTCTTTGAGATTAAGAACACCGTCGCCGAGAAGAAGGAGAAACTCATGACCTACGGTTTCCTCTGCATCTTCGTGGGTGTGATGCTGTCAGTGTTCCAGCAGGCAGTGGGTATCAA
The DNA here is from genome assembly GCA_945830345.1 of uncultured Prevotella sp. Taxonomy (GTDB): domain Bacteria; phylum Bacteroidota; class Bacteroidia; order Bacteroidales; family Bacteroidaceae; genus Prevotella. Next base: position 1,027 of record CALZYS010000201.1, on the reverse strand, counting down.
CGCCGTGCTCTACTACGCCCCCCGTATCTATGAGGCAATGGGCTTCGACAATCCGATGATGCTCACCGTCTTCAACGGCATTGTCAACCTCGGATTCACCTGTGTTGCCATCTTCACCGTCGAGAAGCTCGGTCGCAAACCGCTGCTCATCATCGGTTCGCTTGGCATGGCCATTGGCGCAATAGGAGTGGCGTGCACCTTCGGCAATCCCGATGTCCAGCTCTTGTGCATGATATCCATCATGGTTTATTCGGCATCCTTCATGTTCTCATGGGGACCCATCTGCTGGGTGCTCATCGCCGAGGTGTTCCCCAACACCATCCGTGGTCAGGCAGTGGCCATCGCCGTAGCCTTCCAGTGGATATTCAACTGGATAGTATCCACCTCGTTCGTGCCTATGTCCAACAGCCTTGGCTTCTGGTTCACCTACGGTCTGTATGGTGTCATCTGTATCCTTGCAGCCATCTTCGTATGGCGACTCGTTCCCGAGACCAAGGGCAAGACACTTGAGGACATGACAAAACTGTGGAAAAAGTAATTAACATAAATAATTATAGCGTATGAAGACAATTTTGATTGCAGAAGACAACGACAGCAACTTCATCCTGATGAGTTATCTGCTCAAGAAGCACTACAACATTATCAGAGCGAAGAATGGTAAGGAGGCAGTAGATTATGCAGCCCAAGGTGGAATTGAAATAATTCTTATGGACATCAAAATGCCTGAGATGGATGGACTTGAGGCAACCAAGATAATCAAAAAGGATATGCCCGACATACCTATCATCGCCCTCACTGCCAATGCCTTCGAGAGTGATCGTGAGCAGGCTCTCGCCGCCGGCTGCGACGATTTCCTCTCCAAACCCGTAAATGCCGATGTATGTCTTGCCACCATCGCCAAGTATATATAATAATAAGGTATAGGCATGGAAAAGAAAAACGGAGTGGTTTCGAGGAAACCACTCCGTTTTTTGTGACTCGCATGGTATCTGCGCCCAAGAGAATCACTATGAGACTTATCTCTTTA
>CALZYS010000200.1 GCA_945830345.1 uncultured Prevotella sp. | reverse complement strand
CATCGTGAAAAGAAAACATTAGTATTAACCCTTTAAAAATTTTACAACTATGCTGAAGTATCAGATTTATCAGTCGCAGTTGAAGGACAGTCCTTCATTCGGTAAGTTTTACGCCCGTATCATCAGTGACGGCACGGTTGATGTGAAGGGGTTGGCGGAGCACATGGCGAAGCACAACACTCCGTTCTCGCCGGGCACCATCACGGGTATCATCACCGATGCCATCGCGTGCATCAAGGAACTGGCGCTCGACGGCAAGCGCATCACGCTCGACGGACTCGTGAGCATCGGACTCTCAATCACCCACAAGATGGGAGCTATAAGCGCCGACGAGTTCTCGGTGGCGAAGTGTGTTGACAAGGTGAAGCTCGTGGCAATGGGCGTGGGGGAGTTCTCGTCATCTCTGTTGACTACTCAGGCGAAGCTCAAGGAGAGCAACACCTATCAGTCGCCGCGCACTTCCTCTCCTACCACTGACGAGCCGGAGCCCGAGACTCCGGGTGGTGGCTCAGGTTCTGACGCCGGAGGCGGCAGCGGCACTGACAACACCGGCGGCGGCAGCGGCAACACCGGCGGCGAGGAAGAGATTCCCTACGAGTAGCCGCCTAAAGTCCTTCGGAAATTAAAAATTAAAAATTAAAAATTAAAAGATTAAAGTTATGACACAGGAGAACAAGTCGAGGATGATTAAGTTTTTGTGGAACCTGGCGTCGGCAATCCTCGCAGCTGTGGGAACCGCTTTGGGAATATCGTGCGCAGTGGCGCAATGAGAAATGACAAATAAGGTCGATGTCTTGGAAATGGGACATCGACCTTATTTGTTGTTTTCACTCGCCATCCTGTTCGAGAAACTTGCTTGGCGAACAGCCCACAGACTCGCGGAAATACTTGCTGAAGAAGGAGGGGTTTGGAAAATTCAGCATCTGACTTATCTGTTGAATACTATATTCGCGACTCAACAGCATCGCCTTGGCGTCGAGGATGACGTAGTCGCGAATCCAGTCGAGCGGACGACGCTTGCTCACCTGAGCAACAACCACACCAAGATACTTGGGCGTGATGCACAGTTTGTCAGCATAAAAGGCCACCTCACGATGAGTCATATAATTCTTCTGCACCAACTGGAGGAATGTCTTGAAGATCTGCTCATTGCGCGAGAGCTTTATTTGCGGCTCCCTTTCGTCTTGCTTTACAATCTCGCTCATCCAATAGGATATCATCATCTGGAAGCATCCTTCCAGCGCCTCGTCCTTATAGCGCAGTTCCGCATCGTTGACGATGGTGCAAAGCATCTTGTAGCCGTTCACCATCTGCTTCATCGTAGATTCGCCAAGATGGGTGATGAAACTATCATACTTGATGAGTGAGCGAAACTGCAACATAATCTTCAGGGTGGGTTGACGCGAAATCTTGGCGTTGTCGATGTGCATTACTGCCATGCGGCAGTCGCCCTCGCACACCACCATATCGATAATCGAACCTGGAGCTACGAGCAGTATGTCGTTTGCCTCGATCACCATCTCCTTGAGATTCACCCTTATGCGCATCCTGCCACGCACGCACAACATCTGCATGACGAAAAGAATCTTCATGGGATTGCCTGTGTAGGTGAATCCCTTGAACACCTCGTCGTCGAAGTTGTCGTCGAGGAGCATAAAATCATTGTATATCATCTTATGCCCCTTGTCGTGAACCATTGCGAGGGTTACCTCCTTGATATTGCCCATTTATAATAACGTTATGGTGAACAGATAAACGACTGCGGCGGGGATGGCAAGCAAGGCGGAGTCGAAGCGGTCGAGCATACCGCCGTGACCGGGCAGGATGTTGCCACTGTCCTTGATGCCGAGGGTGCGCTTGAAGAGACTCTCGACGAGGTCGCCCCATGTGCCGAAGACAACGACGGTGAGTCCAAGTCCCATCCACTCCCACATACCCATGCCGGTGGGGTTCATGTCGTAGGTGTCGGTGAGATACCACACCAATGCCGCAGCTGCGAGCACGAAGATGCCACCGCCGATGCTGCCTTCCCAACTCTTGCCCGGACTGATGCGCGGGAAGAGCTTGTGCTTGCCGAAGAGCGAACCGCAGCAATATGCGCCGGTGTCGTTGACCCACAGGAAGACGAACACGCTCAACGGAAGGGTATATACATACATGATGCCCTCGGGGGCGGCACGGAACGCAAGCATGTTGAGCAGCGAGAATGGCAACGCTACATACATCTGACTCATCATCGTGTAGGCCCAGTCGTGGATGGGGTCCTCCTGCTTGGCATACAGCTCAGCCACGAGCAGATAGACGATGGTGATAAGATAAGGGATGAACACGGTGGACGAGGTGAAGCCGCTCGTGGTGCCTGCCATGGCGAGGAAGAAATACACTGCCGCCACGGTGGATATGAAGCGGTTGACCGACACACCAGCCCTGTCGTTGACAAGACCTGTAAATTCCCATACCGTCAATCCCGTGACCAGGGCAAAGAGGAATATCATTGCCGTGGGATTGAGAAAGCACACCACTATCGTCGCAACAAAGAGTATGCCTGTGATTGTTCTTGCTATAAAGTTGTTCATAACTCCTTAGACTCCTCATCCTCTTTCACCTTCTCCTCCAAACTCGTGCCTTGCGCCTCGAGTTCCTTCTCGCGCTTCTCTACCATTGCCTCGGCCTCGGCCTTCTGCTGCGCCTCGAGCAGTTCCTCACTGCGACTCGCCCATGGACGCTTACCGAAGATTTTCTCAACGTCGTCGGCGAAGATAACCTCGTTGGCTACAAGGAGATTGGCCAGTTGGGCATGTCCGTCCTTATGCTCGGTGAGGATTTGCTTCGCCCTTGCGTATTGGGTGTTGATAATCTTGAGCACCTCGTCGTCCATTATCTTGGCTGTTGTCTCAGAATAGGGGCGCTGGAAGGAGTATTCATTGTTGTTGTAATAACAGATGTTGGGCAGCTGCTCGCTCATACCGGCGTATGCCACCATGCCGTAGGCACTCTTGGTGACGCGCTCAAGGTCGTTCATCGCTCCCGTGGAGATGCGACCGATGAAGATGTCCTCGGCAGCACGTCCGCCAAGTGTGGCGCACATCTCGTCGAGCATCTCCTCCTTGGTGGTGATGGCACGCTCCTCGGGCAGATACCATGCGGCTCCCAAGGCACGTCCGCGCGGCACGATGCTCACCTTGACAAGGGGATTGGCATGCTCGCAAAACCAGGATATAGTGGCATGACCTGCCTCATGGATGGCAATAGCCTTCTTCTCGGCATCAGTCATTATCTTGGTCTTCTTCTCCAGTCCGCCAATGATACGGTCAACGGCATCAAGGAAATCCTGCTTGCCCACCGTCTTGCAGTTGTGGCGTGCGGCGATAAGTGCAG
>CALZYS010000199.1 GCA_945830345.1 uncultured Prevotella sp. | reverse complement strand
TCGATGATATAGTCGCTCACAGTGCGACCTGTATGGAGCTTGAAGAATCGGCTGAAGGCCGTCTCGCTCATACATGCAAGTTGGGCGAGCGTCTTCAGTTTGAGTTCGTCCATATAATGACTGTTGATATAGTTCTTCACCTTCAGAATCCTGTGAGAGTCTTCCTCGATGTTCACTTTGGCATAACTTGAAGTGGCAAGTGTGTAAGAACCCTCACATCTTGACAGTTTGTCGAGAATATTGAGGAAACTGATGAAGGCTTCGAATCCGTCCTTTACGGTGCTCAGTGCAAGAATGTCGTTATAAACCTTCATGATGGCATCCATAGGGAATGCCAAACCCTTTCGGGCCTCGTTGAGCATGCGGTAGATACGCTGGAAGGGATTCTTGCTGAAGAGGCTGTCGGATGACAGGTCAAACTTGAACTGCACCGTAATCTCATGAATATCCTGACTTACGCAGGAATTCTGCATCCATACATGTTCCAGTTCGAGACTCGTGATGAGCACAAGGTCGTACTCGCCAATCACCTCACTGCTGTCTCCCACTATGCGTCGCACGCCTGGTGCATGCTCAATGAAATTGAGTTCAAACACCTCGTGGTTGTGAATAGGATAGGTAAACTCCTTCTTGTGGCGGTCGGCTATATACAACACGTCTTTTTCCATGAGAGGTGTAATCTCATGGAGCACATGATCGGGGGCGGCAGTTGGTTTCATACTTATTAAATTAAGAATTAAGAATTAAGAATTAAGAATTAAGAATTACGAATTGCTGCGCGAACATTTCTAAATTCTAATTTCTAAATAAATTAAATTCTCTCTATGATTTCGAGGCACATTCGGCCGTTATGATAAGGACACTTCCAGAATCCGGCTTTGTCGTCGTCGAGATTAAGCGTTCCGTCGGGACGGCGGCTCCAATACCACTCGCCACCTTCGTAGTCGATAAGGTTGTCCTTGATATACTGCCAGCAGTGGAGTGCCTTGTCGAGAGCCGACTCATCGCCGAAATGCTGGTAAATATTATAGAATCCCACCACTGCCTCTGCCTGTACCCACCAGTGCAGGTCGTTGTCGGCATGTCCTGTGTCGAGGTTGGCCTCGTGAATCATTGATCCATCGGGATTTAGTCCTTTCTCCGAGGCTTTAGCCACGAGAGGCACTATCTCCTCCACTTTTTTCAGTACGTCGGCATCACCAAGTACGAGGGCAGCCTCGTGCATAAGCCATGAGCACTCGATGTCGTGTCCATAGCTTTCAAGGTGTCCGGCACCGCGTGTCCAGTCGTTCTCGAAGAAGAGGTCGAGATGATTGGTTTCGGGATTGAGAATCTTGTCGGTGAAGATACCAATCATATTGCGCAAAGCTTTTTCCAATCGCTCATCCTTCCACACACGATATAGATTGGTGTAGGGTTCGATGATATGCAGATGGGTGTTCTGCGACTTGGGATAGTTGGCGTCGAAGTCCGAAAGTCTCATGTCGGCAATCTCGCCCCATTCTCTTGTGCAAGCCTCGATGTATCCGTTATAGAGGACATCGAGTGAGTGCTCCTCGATACAATCGAAGAGTTGTATGGCATAGTCGAGAGCTTCCTTGTCGCCAGTGGCACGCACATATTCGCTCAGGCCATAGATCATGAATCCGATGGCATAAAACTGCTTCTTGCTGTCCTTGGGATTGCCGTGGCAGTCGAGCGACCAGTAGGTGCCACCATATTCACGGTCGATGAAGTGGGCTATGATGTAATCCTTGGCTCTCGTTGCCATTTCAAGATACTCTGGTTTGCCGAGCACACGATATGCAGCCGAGAAAGTCCACAGGATGCGACCATTCAGTATGCCACCCTTCTCCGCATCGGGATGAAGATTGCCATGACCGTCGATACGGCCATAGAACCCACCGTTCTGGCGGTCAACCATTTTGTCAATCCAGAAAGGTAGGATGTTGCCTGTGAGCACATCCTGCATTTCCTTCTTGAACACAACTAACTTGTTTTGATCCATTATACAATGATTGTTAAGTTATTATTTCTTTATAGGATACTTGAGTACGAGCAATACAATTAATACCGCAATAATAGCAGGGAACAACGAGAATAGCGACCATATCATCGTGAGCACCGAGTCGGTGATTGATGCTGGATCGACGATGGTGTTGCCCATCTCATCGGTGGTCATGCTTGCTCCTGCAAGTCCGAGGAACAAGGCTACGAGCGAGCCTGAGATGGCAGTACCAAACTTCTGCGACATCGTTCCTGATGAGAATATGAGACCAGTGGATGAACTACCGTTCTTTTCAGTGGCATAGTCAGCCACGTCGGCATACATCGACCAAAGCAGTGGTGAATAAAGACCGATACCCACTGATGTGAGCACCACCAATGCCACCATCACCCAGATATATGCGGGATCCATAGGAACAAAGAAGAAAGCGATGGAGAATACGGTGCAGATGATTGCTGCCACGATGAATGCCTTGCTCTTGCTTCCTACTATTTCGGTGAACTTAGGCGACACGCCGCCGAAAATCATACAGGTGAGTTCGCCGAAGGTCATGAACACGGTGTAGTTGATAATCAATCCACTGATGGTTATCTCGCCACCCAGACAGTAGGTGAGCATATATCCTGCAACGGCATAACGGAATCCGTTGAAGAAATTAGTGCACACACCGATGAGGGTGAGATAAATCCATGGTTTGTTCTTTACGAGGTCAGCAAACTGCTTGAATGAGAATTTCTCGGCACGCACTGGTTTGAGCCTCTCTTTGGTAAGGAGTCCGCAGGCAAGAGTCATCACAGCTGCCACAATTCCGAAACCAGCACCAAGAACGGCATACTGATGAGCCTCAGTGCCGCCCACCATCTTCTGCAGATAGGGGAAGGAGAGTAGGGTGATGAATCCCATAGCGTAAGCACCCACCATACGGAACGACGAGAACTGGTTCTTCTCGTTGTCATTATCTGTCATCACACCGAGCAACGACCCATAAGGTACGTTTACCATGGTATATATCGCCATCATAAGCAGATAGAGGGTATAGGCATAGATACGCTTGCCGGTATATCCCATATCGGGAGTGTAGAGCAACATCGCGAATATCAATCCGAAGGGAACTGCTCCGAAAATTAGCCAAGGACGATAGGTGCCCCAGCGCGACTGTGTGCGGTCGGCCAAACTACCCATGAGAGGGTCGGTGAATACGTCGAACATTCGGGCTATCAGCATAAGCGTTGCAGTGTCGGCAAATGTTAGTCCGAATACATTTGTGAAGAACAGGGGGAAGGCTATCGACATAATTTTCCATGTGATACCTCCTGCAGCGGCATCACCAAGTGCATAGCCAATTTTTTCTTTTAAGTTTGCCATATTCAATTAGATTATATTTTTAGTT
>CALZYS010000198.1 GCA_945830345.1 uncultured Prevotella sp. | reverse complement strand
CCTATGGCGAAGCATGGCACATATCCGTTGCTATGACTTGTGACATGCCACCCCACCTGGGCACATTCCGACATGATGTTGCGCACGGCAGTAGCCAATTCGTCGTCGTTCTGATAGAGCGTCTGCTGGTCCTTGGATGTTCCATCAATAATCTTCTTGAAGGCAGACTCAAGGCGTTGTGACTGCTCGTCGGTGAGCGGCAACTTGTCCCAGAATCCGAAGTTCTCGGCGAGCAAGGCCTTCACGTCATCCCATGTCAACTTTTCGCCCTTCTGGTCGTGCATCTTGTGCAACTCCTTGCCGAGGCGGTCGATGGTGATGCGCTGGTTACCCACTGCCGCAAGATTGATTTCATACAGTCCTCTCGACAGCACGATGCCACCCGTCTCATGGTCGGCAGTGACGATGATGAGAGTCTCGTCAGGATGCTGCTTATAGAAGTCGTAAGCCACCCTCACGGCATTGTCCATATCAATAAGTTCGGGTATAAACGCCAAGTCGTTGGCATGACATGCCCAGTCGATCTTGCCGCCCTCAATCATCATGAAGAATCCGTTTTTCTCGCCCTGTTTTTTCATGAGGAAGTCAATGCCGGCACGCGTGATGTCGGTGAGAGATAGGTCGGTCTCCTTGCGGTCAAGAGCGTAGGGTATGCTGTATCGGTCGGCCTTGCTTGCCTCCTCACTCTGCAGCAGAATCATCTTCTTGGCATCTGCCGCCCTCTTCTGATAGTCGGCATAGCCACGTGCGATGGTGAATCCCTTGGCATTGGCCTCCTCATAAAGGGTCGGTCCATTAGGATATTCAGGGTCGGTAGGGATGGTGAAGTCCGACCCCGCATAGAAGTCGTTACCACTCTCCACGAGTTGCTTGCCGATAGTGTATTGCTCATGGCGCTCCTTCACATGGGCGTAGAAGGCTGCCGGAGTGGCATGGTCGATAGCCACAGTCGTGGTAATGCCGACTGCCGCACCCGATTCGCGTGCCCAGTCGGCAATACTTGATATAGATGTCGTCAGGTCTTTGAGCATACCCAACGTTCCGTTCTTTGTCTTTTGTCCGCAAGCCAGTGCCGTTCCTCCCGCAGCTGAGTCGGTCACTCCGTTGGTAGCACTCTGCGTGTTGACAAATGCAGAATACGGGAACGACGGAAAGCAAAGCGGTTCGATACCGATGCGCCCCTGCAATGCCCCGAGATATGTCTCGGCGGCATTCACTTGATTAACACCCATACCGTCGCCGATAAAATAGAACACATACTTAGCCTTGCCCTGTGCCGACAACGTCAGCGCAAACAAGAACATAAAGGCGATAATAGACAGTCTGTTTTTCATCACAATATTCTTTTTTTGTGTGCAAAAATAGACAAAAATCCTAATACCGCAAAATGTTCTTGTTTAATTTTTCTAAAATTCGCCTTACTTTATCTTCACCATCTCCACAGGCTGCACTTTCTGCACGTCTAATGGAGCCGACTGAAACTTCACCTTGGCGAAGTTGATTGTCTTGAGATCGAAGCATCTAATGGAGCTGTTGTGCATAGTGCGATAATAGATGCGGCGGTTGGCGATGTCGGTAGCCACCGTCCATTGCGTGGCACTCGGTATGTCGGGCACCTTCTGCACCTCGGAGAACTGTATTCCCACTGGAATATCGAAGTTGTTGAGGATGTGGAATGCCTGCATCACGGTCTTCTCCGTAGTGGCGAGCTTAGGTGCCGTGGCCTGGAAGAAAGCCGCACGCACGAACCGCGACGGCGGTGTCATGTCACCCGGAATGCCATGCAGTCCGCCTCCACCTCCGAATGCCGTCAGAGTAAGGTCACCCACCTCACGCGTGTAGATAGGTCCGGCAAAGAGATTGGTGTAGTTGTTGAGGTTGGTTAGATGCCAATCAAATCCTGGCGAGTTGGTCAACACTCCCAACTTGTTTTCATAGAACCTCACTTGCTTGCCCACAATCTCCACTACCACCTGCCTGCCGCCAGGCTCGGTGATGCGCCAGTGCACGGTAGAGCCTCGTGGGTCGATTGTCACGATATGAATGCCATAGATAGCATCCTTCACCTCATTTATTGACTTGAAGTTGCTCAGTATCCACGACACCAACTGCAGGTCGCTCACCGTCTTCTCCTTGTTGGTCTCGCTGTAGGTCTCATATTCCCCATACCCTGGGAAATAGAATAGTCCGGCAGCCAGTCCAGCCTCGTTGACACCTTCAACCACGAACTCCGCCTGCTCTACGGCAAGTCCCACATATCCATACTTAGCCGTGAACATCATCCCGTCCTTCTTTCCGTCGGGCGTAAACGAGCGTTGCGAGTAGCCCCTCGGCACGATTGAATACTTGCTCTCCAGGTCATTGCCCGCCCATTCGATGGTGCGTGCAGTAACCGTAGAGCCACTGATAGTTCTCAGCGTGATGCCAGTACAAGCCTCGGCACTCTGCGAGAACGACGACACGATGGCAAATACTGCCATAAGAAACAATCTTTTCATAATTTCCTCCTTTTCTAAAAAATAAAACCTTTCGTATAAAAACTGCTGCAAAGATAATCATAAAAGCGATATGTTGTATCGATATGCGGCTTAATTATTCTTAAACGACACAAAAAAAGGTGGACAGTCATCTGTCCACCTTATTATATATTTATTATATCTATTATTTCGACAAATAGTGCTTTTCCAACTCCATGCCAGGTTTATTGATAATCATATACCTGTTGAAGAGATTATCCGCAATGAACATTGTCATGTCCTCACTCTTTTTCACGATTTTATACACAACGGATACGCCACGATTTCTCAGAACAAGCATATTGTCAATAACACACAACCGTTCATCCACACGAATGGCATAGTTAGGACACGCTCTACCAGCAAGTCCATGAATGTTGCGCACATATAGCAGACCATTCATCTGGGCCAACTCCACCCATCCACGTTTTATTATCTCCGGTTTCTTCGAATAGATACAATTCGTTTTTAGGTCCAACCATCTCTCCGCCCTCGCCCTCATCTTCCTGTCAGCAATAGTTATCCTCTGCAACTTCTCTTCCGACAGAGTCTCCCCCAAAATCATCACAGGGTATTTGCTTATCAAAGCCGCATAGGTGTTATTCTTGTCATCATCTTTAATCCGCCTTAACCTCAGCAGCCCCTCGTTGCAACAACTCATCATTTCCTCGCGACTCACGTCAGTCTCAGGCACCAACGGATGGTCGGGGTCTTGCTGCAAATATACATTGCCCCAATCATCTCTGAAAACACGCAACCCGTTCTGATGAGTTTCCTCCAATCGATAAACCCTTACAGGATTGCTTAACGAAACATACCTTTTCTTCCACAATATTCCGTCGCCCACCTGCATTTTCAAGAGGTTATAGTGAATGCCGTTGTCCTTGTCAATCAGAG
>CALZYS010000197.1 GCA_945830345.1 uncultured Prevotella sp. | reverse complement strand
AGTTGCGCATCATACCCGAACTGCGCTTCTTCATCGATGACTCGCTCGACTATATTGACCGCATTGATGAACTGCTTAAGAATTAAGAATTAAAAATTAAGAATTAGGAATTAGGAATTAGGAATTAGGAATTTTAAGTTGAACTTTCCGTTTTTCGTAGCCCGCCGCTACCTCTTCTCCAAGAAGAGTACGCATGCCATAAACGTCATAAGCGGCATAAGTGCCGTGGGCGTTGCCGTAGCCACCATGGCATTGGTGGTTACACTCAGTGTGTTCAATGGTTTCCACGATCTTGTGGCATCTCTCTTCACTAATATCGACCCTCAACTGAAGGTTATCCCCGTGAAGGGCAAGACAGCTCCTGCCGACGACCCGCTGCTCACCAAAATTCGTCAAATGCCCGAAGTGGAGGTTGCCACCGAGACACTTCAGGACATGGCTCTTGCCACATACGGCGACCGCCAGGCCATGGTGATAATCAAGGGTGTGGAAGACAACTTCGACAGTCTCACCCATATCAAGGATATCTTATTAGGCAACGGCACATTCGAACTGCATGCAGCCGACCTCAACTATGGCATCCTTGGCATTCGGCTTGCCGAAATACTTCAGACCGGCTACACCTTCCGCGAAAGTCTTAAGATCTTTGCACCCAAACGCGAGGGACAGCTAAACATGGCCAACCCAGAGGATGGTTTTGTCGAGGACGAACTCTATTCACCTGGAGTGCTCTTTATGGTAAAGCAGTCAAAATACGACAAGAATCATATAATCACCAGCATAGCCTTCGCCCGCAATCTCTTTGCCCAACAGGGGATGTTGTCATCGCTTGATATACGTCTCAAACCTGGCTCCGACTTTGAGCGGGTGAAGAGTCGCATGCAACAAGTGGCAGGAGACAAGTATCACGTTTACGATCGATTTGAGCAACAAGAGGATACATTCAAGATTATGAAGATTGAGAAACTCATGGCATACATCTTTCTCACCTTTATATTGATGGTGGCATGCTTCAATATCATTGGCAGTATCTCGATGCTTATCATCGACAAGAAGAATGATGTGGTGACGTTGCGCAACCTCGGAGCCAACGACAAGCAGATAGTTCGCGTATTCCTTTTCGAGGGTCGCATGATATCAGCCATTGGAGCCGTGGTGGGCATCCTCGTTGGACTTCTCCTTTGCTGGCTTCAGCAGGAATACGGTTTGGTAGGGCTTGGACAGAGTAGCGGTTCGTTTGTTGTGGATTCCTATCCTGTCAGCGTACATCCCGAGGACATAGTTGTCATCTTCATCACCGTGATAGCAGTAGGCTGGATTGCCGTATGGTATCCGGTAAGGTATTTCGCCAAGCGACTGCTGTAAGTAGTAATACTACGACAAGATGATGTTCTTCACCTCCACATCCTCGTGGAGGAAGATTTGTGCCGACTCCTTGAATTTGTCGGGATTTTCAGTAGTGAGATAATGTACGGTGCCGTTCTTGGTGCATTTTGCCTCCATCTCGGGATGGCGGAGAAAATATCTGCTTAGACTTTCTGCCACATATTCGCCCTGAGGCACAATGCGTATGCCAGGATTGACGTATTTCACAATCTTGGGCATAAGCAGGGGATAGTGAGTGCAACCTAATATTATGGCGTCGATTTCGGGATCGAGAAGCATCAGTTGGTCAATACGCTTCTTGACAAAATAATCGGCTCCAGGACTGTCGGCCTCATTATATTCCACAAGTGGCACCCAGAAAGGACAAGCCACTCCCGAGACAACAATGTCGGGATATAGTTTCTGTATTTCGAGTGTATAGCTCTCGCTCTTAATTGTGCCCTCAGTGGCGAGCACGCCCACGTGGCGTGAAGAGGTGAGATATCCTATTACCTCAGCCGTTGGACGGATGATACCAAGCACACGCCTTGTTGGGTCGAGCATGGGAAGGTCGTTTTGTTGTATGGTACGCAGCGCCTTTGCAGATGCAGTGTTGCATCCAAGGATTACAAGGTGGCATCCCATCTCGAAAAGACGCACAACAGCTTGCCGGGTAAACTCATACACTACATCAAAAGAGCGTGGGCCATAAGGGGCACGCGCATTGTCGCCGAGGTAGAGAAAGTCATACTGCGGCAATAGTTGACGAATACCATGAAGGATTGTCAAACCGCCATATCCAGAATCGAATATCCCGATTGGGCCGGCCACACTTGACAAATTCTGCATAATGGAGTAACTAAAGTTGGTTGAGCATTCTCGTGGCTATATCATGCACATCCACTCCCTTCTGCGGATTGATGAACGGACACGAGTCATTGTCGGTGTTGATAATAAAGGCAAGCCCCATCTCCTGCCCTATTGTAGCAAGTACATTCGCAAGTTTCTCACGTAGAGGCTTCATAAACACCACCTTTGCATCAGCAAGAAGTCGCTTACTCTCGTTCTTAAATGCGATATTCTTTTCAAGAAGTTCCTGTAACTCAGACTGACGCTTATTAAGGATCGTGGGCGGAAAATCGCGCTGTCCCTCAAGGAAAGCCTCATACTTGGCATTAAACTCATCCTCTACACGCCTTGTCTCAGCGGCATATTTCTCCTCCAACTGGGTGTACCTGCTCATTGCTTCTGTATAATCTGGCATTGACTCCAGCAAGGCTGAATAACTGACATATCCGAACTTCATATCCGTAGCGGCGGCTGGGGTTGTGCCTACTGCATCATCATCGTTCTGGGCATGAATAGACATGGAAAGTGCAAAAAGGGCGAGTAACAAGAATTTCTTCATACAACAAAACAAAATTTTTATGAAACTATCACTATTAAAAATTTAAAATTAAGAATTAAAAATTAAGAATTAAGAAAATTAGTGTAATCGCTATATCATAGGAGTGACATATTCTCTTAATTCTTAATTCTTAATTATTAATTATTAAAATTATTAATTCAAAATTTCTTTCCACAGAAAGATGTTATTTCAGTCCGAGCTTTGCCTTAACCTGGGCAGTTACGTCTGTGCTGAGTGTGGTACTGATATAGGGGATGCCACCCTGCAGCTCCATAATATAAACATATCCACCAGCCTGACCAACCTGCTTGATAGCATCAATCACCTTTGCAGTGATGGCAGACATCTTCTCCTGCGAAGCCTTGGCAAGAGCCTGTTGGTTGTCCTGGTAGCTCTGCTGAATCTTCTGATACATGTCCTGAAGCTCCTGCTGGCGACGCTGCTTGATGTTCTCAGGGAATGTCTTCTCATTAGCCTCGTAGTCCTGCGACTTCTTGGTCAGCTCGTCCTGCATGCTCTTGAGGTCAGCCTCATACTGTTTCTGCAGTGCGTCGATTTCGCTCTTCGCCTTAGTGTACTCAGGCATAACCTGGATGATGTCCTGTGTGTTGACATGTCCGAACTTCTGTGCCATGACTGCCAT
>CALZYS010000196.1 GCA_945830345.1 uncultured Prevotella sp. | reverse complement strand
GTTATCCGAAGCAGTTCATCGACTTCTTTGGTATAGGCCGTTCACAACTACAAATTACCTATGATAGATTTGCAAACATAGTGCCTAAGGAAAACATTATCGTCACGACAAACAAGGAATATGCTGACATGGTGAAGCTGCAACTGCCCGACTTGCCAGAGGAAAATCTCATCGCCGAACCCATCAGTCGCAACACTGCACCAAGTGTATCGTGGGCAGTGGCAATGATTGCAAAGCGTAACCCCCAAGCTGTTGTGGTGATTACACCCAGCGACCAATTTGTGCTCAACGACGATGCTTTCACAAAGAACGTGCTCGAAGGACTGCAACTCGTAAGTGATCGCGAGGCAATCCTCACTATGGGTGTCAAACCGAGTCGCCCGGAACCTGGCTACGGATATATCCAGATGGGAGAACCTACTGGTGTAGAGGATGTGTATCATGTGATGTCGTTCACCGAGAAGCCAGAGCGCGACTTTGCCAAGATGTTTATGGACAGCGGTGAGTTCTTGTGGAACACTGGTCTCTTCCTCTCAAATGTGGCTCATTTACGCAAATGCTTCCATCATGTTTATCCTGAGGTGTCGAATGCTATTGCCGCAATGCCAGGAGGAAGCAATTTCGACAACGCCTTGAAGTTCTGCCAGCAGAGCTATGGGTCGTTCCCCAACTTGTCTATCGACTATGCTGTACTCGAGCACTGCTCAGAAGTGTATGTGATGAAATGTGATTTCGGTTGGGCCGACCTTGGCACATGGCATAGTATCTACGAATGTCTCAACCGAGCCAAAGGCGACAATGTAGTCATCGACTCAACTGTGATGATGGAAAACTGCAAGGACAACGTCATCAAACTGCCAAAGGGCAAACTTGCCGTACTGAATGGCCTTGAGGGATTCATCGTTGCCGAGAAGGACAACGTATTGTTGATTTGCAAGAAAGAAGACACGTCAGGACAAATACGCAAATACGTCAATGAGGCGCAATTGAAATACGGAGACGAATTCGTATAATCTTACAATCCACGGATTCACACAGATAACAATTAATAAAAAAGATTATCACAGATTATTGTGTGCAACATAATCTGTGATAATCCAACCATAATAATTAATCTATGTTAATCTGTGGAAAACGGTAATCAGAAGTTGTTCCTGATTGCCTCGGCGATGGATGCCATTTCCTCACTGCTGAGTTTCAGTTTTTCACGACGGAAATCAACATCAGCCTCTGAGTTCATCGGAATAAGATGAATATGAGCATGGGGCACTTCAAGTCCGAGTACTACTTGTGCCACCTTTTTGCATGGGAATGCCTTCTTTAAGGCAGTTGCTACTCGCTTGGCAAATACCTGGTATTCAGCCAATTCATCATCGTCCATGTCAAAGATATAATCCACCTCACGACGAGGTATCACCAACGTGTGGCCCTTCGCCACTGGGTTGATGTCGAGAAACGCATAGAATTTGTCGCTCTCAGCACACTTATAGCTCGGTATCTCACCGGCTGCAATCTTTGAAAATATATCCATATTCTTTATTATTAGGAATGAGGAATTAGGGATGAGGAATTATTACCCTATTGTGATGTTATCGATACGCAAGGTGATGGTGCCGCGTGGAATCTTTATTTCCACCTCGTCGCCCACTTTCTTGCCAAGCAATCCCTGTGCAATAGGGGTCATGATCGAAATCTTGCCCTCACGCAGATTAGCCTCGTTCTCACTCACGATAGTATAACTCATCTTTGCCTTGGTGGTGAGATTAGTCATCTCCACCTTCGACAGAATCTGCACAGTGTCGTTGCTCAGTCTCGAAGTGTCAACAACCTTTGCCTCAGAGATGGCAAGCTTCAGTTTGTTGATCTTATCCTCGAGATGAGCCTGAGCTTCCTTGGCTGCATCGTATTCAGAATTCTCACTCAGGTCACCCTTGTCTCGGGCCTCAGCAATGGCTGCTGATGCCTTAGGGCGCTCCACGCTTTCCAAGCGTTTCAACTCGGCTACCATATTATCGTAGCCCTCTTGTGACATGTAAGCCATAATTTTTCCAATTGTTTTTTATTTGTTTATAAATGTTAGCTGGTTTCATTGGGGGTAGAAAAAAATTAAGAATCCTGACACGGCTAAATGTCAGAATCCTCATTATTCTTTTATGTCTATCCTGTATGAACCGCTGCAAAGGTAGGCATTATTTTCGATACTACCAAATTTTTTTGATGGAAAAAGGTTTTTATAGCAAATTATTGTTGATTTTAACATATACAACAAAGCCTGATGACGAATCATCAGGCTCTATTGCAAAAAAATTAATTTACCAAATTCACAGCCTCACGGCCTCCTTTTGTGTTATCCGAAACAATCTAATCTTTTACCAAAAAAAACTAACCTATCAAACGAAACAAATCAATCTTATTACCTAATAACCTTTATAACTAAAAACCTAAGTATGATGTATCCTAAATCAAATTCTTATTTACCGTTTAATGTCTTCGACCAACACCTTGTTGTCTTTTGACGATGCAAAGGTACGACGATTTTCTCATATACGCAATATTTTTCTCCTTGTTTTTTATGAATATACGCATTATATTGATACAAATCAAGGCTTGTGTGCGAACACACCGCGTTTTTTGGACTATTTTCGTATAAAATGGTCATAATAGAACTTCAAGCCGAAAAACAATATTATTGCCGATACCCATCCACCCAATACGTCGATGGCATAATGGGCATAAATATACACCGTTGACAGGCATAAAAGCACATAAAACGGCAGTAGCCAGTAGAGAAGTCGGCGATTGCGGGCAGTCCATATCAACAGCAAGAGGATTGTGCTCACTCCCACATGACTGCTTGGGAACGCAGCCGTAGGTCGCTCGCCGGCATTATGTGCATCGCTGACCAGCCTATAAAACAGACCGTCGTGCCATCCAGGATTGGCAAGGCACTCTTGATGGGTGGCAAACCAATTGTGGACATTGGGGAAAATTCCTTGCGCTATCTTATCCACCCCCACTGCCGCATAATAATATTGCGGTCCTGTCACCGGTACTATTATATATATAAGGTAATATATAAAGAAAGAGGTGAGGATGATGAATGCCGCCCTGTCAAACTGGTCGTATCGCCAAAAGAAAAAATAGAGTGCCGTGGCGGCAATCATGGGATAATACGACCAATAACCGAGATTCATCAGTTCGCTGAACACCGGCCATGAGCACCACTGCGAGAACAGCAGTGACGGTTGGCATCCGAATAAGCCCTGTTCACATGAGGCAAACAGATGGTCGAGATTAGGAAACATACGGTTGAACTCGTACGTGTCAGGATACCACCACGACAGCAGTGCCATCTGTGCCAGTATGCGGCACAAGCGAGTAAACCGGCACGGCAGCATGCGATACACTGCCCACAGAGCCAATGTCATT
>CALZYS010000195.1 GCA_945830345.1 uncultured Prevotella sp. | reverse complement strand
GCCGCCTCACATGCTCTCGGAACATCTGCCGCCATGGACCGCGACCAGTTTGTAGGTGCATACGCCAGCCTTGGTCTTACCCTCAACGGCATCCTTACCGCCATTCTCACTCCTTCTGTAATAGACGTAATCAATTCGTTTTAAAACCTCTAAACACAAGAACGAGACTGTGTTTCCTCATAGGAAGTCACAGTCTCGTTAAAATATAATATATAGCACAAAAACATTAGTCGTTGCGTCAGAAGCTTAGTGGCCTGCCACGATAGAAATCTATGAGGGCGGAATTGTAGAGGTATTCATACTTGGCCTGCACCATGTCGCTCTCGGATTTCAGGAGGTTGTTCTTCTGTTCGTTGAACTCGGTGATGTTGGCCTTGCCGTTCTCGTATTTCGCCTTCATCAGGGCAAAGGCATCCGAGTTGCTCATCACAGCCTGCTGACTGGATGTGTATTTCGCCTCCGAAGCCACGGCATTGTAATATACCTGCTGTATCTCCTTATAGAGAGTCTTCTTGGTGTCCTCCAACTTCAGCACCTGGTTCTCGCGATCAATCTTCGCAGTGCGAATCTTGTTGCGCGTGGAGAAATGATTGAAGACGGGGATGGATAGATTAAATCCGAGATACTGACTGAAGTTGTTCTTCAACTGCTTGCCAAAACCGTCGGCTTTAAATCCGGAAGTCTTGTAGTAGTTGGTGCCCAGTCCTGCCGAGAAAGAGAGCGACGGTATATAGTCGGCACGGGCTATCTTGATGTTGAAATCAGTAGCCTGCAGGCGCAGTTGCTCTGCCTTTATCTGGGGCTTCACTCCAAGAGCCTCGGCATAGATGACATCAGGAGCTACGATGCCGCCCTCGTTGCCATTCAACGGGGTGATGGCAGCCACATCGGGCTTAACGATAGCGAATCCCTCGGGAGTGGGCAGTTCGAGCAGTTGCGAGAGAGCGAGCAACGAGAGACGGTAGTTGTTGTCGGCATTAGTGGCAGTGAGTCGGCTCTGTGCGAGAGTAGCCTTCTGCTGCGACACCTCAGTCTGACTTGCCTTTCCTGCCTCCATCATTCTTTCCAAGCGATACACCTGCATCGAGTCGATGGCAATCTGTCGCTTGGCAACATCGCTCACCTCTATGTCATACAAAATCTGAACGTATGCCTTTGCCACCTGTGTGCGAATGTCATCCTGCGCCCTTTCGAGGTCAGCAAGCGATGCGTCGAGGTTGAGCTGAGAGAGCTTGACGGCATTGACTATTTTGCCACCCACAAACAAGGGGACAGAAGCACCGAGTTGGAACGACGTACTCAAAGTATTGGTGTTCTCGTAGGTGTTCTGGGCAGTAAGACCACGACCGAACGAGAAGTTCTGTGCTACTGAGGCATCCACCGTGGGCAGGTGATTGCCCTTGTTGTCATCAAGTTGAATCTTCTGCTGACGAGTGGTGTTCACTTGTTGCTTCACCTGGATATTATGGTCGAGGGCATACTGTATGCACTCCTGCAGAGTCCACTGCTTTGCATCCTGGGCAAACACCGAAGATGCAGCAAGCAGAAAGGCGGATATGATATAAAATGACTTTTTCATAATAATGCTAATTACTTAATATCAATGATGAGAAGAAGATTTCTCATTGGTGTCAGCCACCTGCTGCGGGCCACGCACCTTGTCTTTGGCTGTAATACCCTTCTTGATCTCGATGTTCACACCATCACTAAGTCCGGTGGTGACGGCACGGCGGTCGTAGGTCTTCTGCTCGCCACTGCCCTTGACTACATATACAAAGGTGGAGTCGCCACTAAACTCGATGGCGCTCTCGGGAATGGACAACACCTTGTTAGCCTTGGCAAGGACAATCTCGGCATTGGCACTGTAGCCTGAGCGAATCTTACCGCCCTTGATGACATGCACGGCTGCCTTCACCTCAAACTGATTGGCGCCATTGCTCTCAACAGCCTTGGGAGATACATATTCCAGGTTGGCCTCGAACGACAAGTCCTGCAATGCACCGATGGTTATCTTCATCGGCATACCCTCTACCAAGCGTCCCACCTCGGTCTCGTCGATATTTCCACGGAAGATGAGGTCGTTCATATTGGCTACGGTGGCGATGGTGGTACCGTCGTTGAAGGTGTTGCTGAGCACAACCGTATTACCAACCTTTACAGGTACGTCGAGGATAAGACCAGTGATAGTGGAACGGATGAGCGTAGAACTGGCACTGGCATTGCTCTTCGACACACCATTGCGCACTACATCAAGGGCATCCTGTGCTGCCACAACCTCCTCCTTGCACTGACGGAGAGTCTGCTTGATCTTGTCAAACTCGTCGGCACTCACCAGCTTCTGCTTATACAGAGCCTCCTCGCGAGAGAAATCCACCTGAGCCTGCTTGAGATTGATGTCGGCAAGGCGCACACGAGCCTCAGCAGAAGAAAGCTGCCCCATATCAGGAATAACCTTCACCTTGGCAATAACCTCACCCTCCTGCACCATATCACCAGCCTCCTTGTATAACTCGGTTATGATACCGCTAATCTGGGGCTTCACCGTAATCTCATTGCGAGGTTCAATCTTACCCGTGATGACGGTAGTCTTCTGGATGTCCTTCACCTCAGGAGTGAATTCACTGTAAACGACAGGAGTCGGTTGCGACTTCTGATAGAGGAACACGAATGTTCCGATGAAGATCACGGCAACAATAACCGCAACAATCAGTTTGCTGTACTTTTTCATATCTTGCTATATTTTAATTTTTCATTCTTCACTCTTCATTCTTCACTCTTCATTTAAATAATCACTCGTCTCTCATTGCATCCACTGGCTTGATGCTCATTGCCCTCCATGCGGGAGCTAATCCCGCAAGTCCGCCGAGGCAACTCAATAGAAGAGCAGCGGCAATAGCCGTCCAGAATCCCACCTGGAAATGTGCGCCAACTATGCCATCCGTGGTGTTTGCCATCTCTATCATCTGCAGTATGCAGACTCCGAAGAGAATACCGCTCATTCCCGCCACTGCCGTCAGCAACATACTCTCCGAAATAATCTGCGAGAGTATCATCTTGGGCGTTGCTCCAATGGCACGTCGGATACCTATCTCGGTTGTACGTTCCTTCACCGTCACCATCATGATGTTAGACACTCCGATGGCTCCTGCAAGCAACGTTCCGATACCCACAAGCCATATCAGGAAGTTGACACCATTGAAGAGGTTGTCGAGCATGGCAAACATAATCTCAGTATTGAACACCGTTATCGCCTTCTCATCGGTGGGATCAACTGTGTGCGCCCTTGCTATCACAGTGCGCATACGGTCGGTGATGGAACTCATCACCACTCCCGGTTTACCCGTCACGGCAAGACTGTGTATCTGGTCGCCGGAGTTGTATGCCTTGCGGAACACTGTATATGGAATGGAGACTATCTGGTCGTTGCGTCCGTTGATGTTGATGCC
>CALZYS010000194.1 GCA_945830345.1 uncultured Prevotella sp. | reverse complement strand
CGTCACATTCGCGCATGGTGCGGGCTATGAGGTCGCGCTCCATGGAGGCGAGGGAGAGCCCCCCACCAACTCCCCCTGGGGGGAGAGTTTGGTTACCTTCGAGCGCAGAAGTATTCTCAGTTCCTCCCCTCGGGGAGGTTAGGAGGGGGCTTTCTTCCAATATCACCGCCCTCTCTATCGTATGCTCCAATTCTCGGATATTTCCCGGCCACGGATAGTCGAGCAGTTGTTGGCGTACTTTATCATCAAGCTTTATTGGAGTCTTATTATAGAAATCCGAATATCGCTTGATAAACTGTTCTGCCAAGGGGATGATCTTCTCCTTGCGCTCGCGCAGTGGCGGCAAGTGAAGGCAGATGGTGTTCATGCGATAGAGAAGGTCTTCGCGGAATGTTCCTTCTCTCACCATTTCCTGCAGGTTGCGGTTGGTGGCGGAGATAAGTCGGATGTTGATGGGTATCTCTTTTGTGCCTCCGATGCGTGTGATGGTCCTGCGCTGAAGGGCGGTGAGCAGTTTTGCCTGAAGCGGGTAGGAGAGATTGCCTATCTCGTCAAGAAACAGCGTACTGCCCTCTGCCAACTCCATTTTTCCTGGTTTGTCGCTCTTGGCATCAGTGAATGCCCCACGCACATATCCGAACAGTTCGCTCTCAAACAAGGTCTCGGTGATGGCACCCATATCCACAGTAACCATCTGCTTTCCCGATCGTCGTGACAACCGGTGAATCTCACGAGCCAGCACCTCCTTACCCGTTCCGTTCTCGCCCGTGATAAGGATGTTGGCATCAGTGGGGGCAACCTTCTGAACCATATCCATAATAAGCCCCAGCCCCCCTCCATCTCCCCCGTGGGGGAGAGCCTGATTACCTTCTACCGCAGAAACATTCTCAGTTCCTCCCCTCGGGGAGGTTAGGAGGGGGCTGAGTTTTTCAATAAGCACCTCGTTCTCAAACGGCTTCACAATGAAGTCAGCCGCTCCTTCCTTTATACCCCTTACGGCGAGGTCGATGTCAGCATAAGCCGTAAACAGGACGACTGCCACATCAGGCTCCAAGCGCTTTATTTCCTTGAGCCAGAACATACCCTCGTTGCCATTGTTGATGCCGCGTCCGAAGTTCATGTCGAGCAGCACCACGTCGGGTTTCTTCCTCCGCATCAGCGTAGGAATGGCGTTGGGATTAGTGGATGTCTGCACATCCTCGCACACGTTCTTCAGTAGCATCCTAAGCGACACGAGCATGGCCTCGTTGTCGTCGATAATCAGTATATTGCCTTTTTTCTTCATTGCTTTTTTAGCGATAACGATGCAAAATTACAAAAAAAAGACAAGGCAGACAAGAATGTCATCCGCAAACTTGCCTGCCTTATTGTTTTTTAACTAATCCCTAATTCCTAATCCCTAATTCCTGTCATTCCGTCTTTATGCTCTCCACGGGATTGGCGGTAGCCACCTTCAGTGTGCGACTGATGATGGAGAGGAAGGCGATGACGAGGGTGAAGAGGGCAGCCACCGCAAGTACCCACCACGGCATCGGAATCTGATAGGTGAAGTCTTGTAGATAATGGCGCATTGCCTTTATGCTCAACGGCATTGCCAAGACTATCGCCACCGACGACATCACGAGGAATCGGCGCGAGAGTGTCCACACAGCGCTCGCTACGGTCGCACCCATCACCTTGCGCAGGGCTATCTGCTTGCGCTGCTGCTCACCGTAATACACCGACATTGCAAACATGCCGAGGGCGGAGATGAGTATCGAGACGAGCATGAAGGTGAGGACGAGCGACATCGTGTTGCGCTGGGTCTTCAGTCCATCGCTCAATATGTCGTCGATGTATTTGCAATTCATTTCAAGAGGCATGCCCCTTACTTCTTTCGTCACCATGCTGCAAGTGTTATTCACGGCGGCAAGAGCCTTGTCGTGGTCGCCACGGGTTTTGATGAGCATTGTATAAAAATAGCCATCGTGAGGAGCCACCATGATGCCGTTGTAACACTTGTCCATCGCGTTTGGCATGGCAGTTCCGGCACGATAGTCGGCTATCACTCCGCAACATTCATATTCGGGTTTCCCGTTCTTGACACCAAAATATGGTTTCTTTGCCGACACACCCCAAAAGCGTTTCCCGCTTTCAGTCACCCATACCTTTCCCTCGGTTGGTTCACAGTATTGCTCAATCACCTTTATTCCCAATATCTTCATCGCAGTGGAGTCGAGACGGCACATCGCTACCCATGACAACACCTTGTCATTTTCGTCATGCACACCATTGGCACCGCATTGTAATGGTGTCCCTCCACCTGGCGCTGCCTCCACTACCTCGGGCAGGGCTTTCAGCCGGTTTGCCAAAACCATC
Source organism: uncultured Prevotella sp. (assembly GCA_945830345.1). Classification (GTDB taxonomy): domain Bacteria; phylum Bacteroidota; class Bacteroidia; order Bacteroidales; family Bacteroidaceae; genus Prevotella. Next base: position 1,138 of record CALZYS010000194.1, on the reverse strand, counting down.
TGCTTGTCAAGGCTATAGCCTACATCATTTGTATATGCCATGATGATGTCCTCCTTGTTGTAGCCGTAGGAAAGTGTGTAGAGATGGTGCATTTGCAAGGTCATTGTCAATCCCACGGCGATGAGCACCGTGCTGACCACGCCTTGTGCAGTGATGAACACCTTGTTGAACCACATCTTGTTCTTAATCCTGAGACTGCCCTTTACCACGTCGATGGGGTTAAACCGCGACACTACCATGGCGGGAATGATGCCGCAAACAGTAGATATAACAAGGAGTGCTGCCACGGTGATTAGAAACACTAACAGAGACACAGGGAGAGAGATTTGCGTCTTGAGCATGTCGTTGAATACGGGCAGCAGGCATAGTGCCAACAGCAGACCGATGATGAAGCAGGCTGACGTGAACAATGCCGACTCCTTGAAATATCTTACCACCACACCCCATACGCTCTCGCCCAACAGTCGGCGTGTTGCCATCTCCTTTGCCCGTTTGCCGGCTTGCGCCACGGTGAGGTTGATATAATTGAATATGGCGCACACGAGAAGCACAAGGGCCACGGCAAGCAGGATGTCAACCAACTTCTTGTCGCCTTGGCGGAACTTCCAGTTGGAGATAGTGGAGAAATATAATTTGTCCAAGCGCACTATCGTTGAGCCCCACAGAAACCCTTTATTCTCACGTGAGTAGTTAAAATCTTTCCAGTAATCCACATACTTGTCGAGCAGTTTTTCCGACACCTTAGCAGGGTCGGCATCCTTGTCGAGGCGTATGAAAGGCACAGTCTCGCCGAAGTTGTCCATCTTTGCCGTCAGCTTTTCCGCGTATTTCATTGAAACCATCACATCGTATGGCTCAAAGATGTCAGACTTGCTAAAGTCGGGCATCACTCCCGTTATCCTGAACGTGAGGGTGTCGTATTTCAATGTCTTGCCGATGGCATCGCCATTGCCGAAAGCTTTGGCGGCAAACGACTCGCTCACGATGGCTTCGTTCTCGGATGTAAGCACCCTGTCGTGCCGGCATCCACGTACATCATATCCGAAGAACTCAAAGAAATTAGGGTCAACGCAGTATGCGTCGGTCTTGAAGAACGTCTCGCCAACCATAAACCCGGGGATATTGTTGGCGGTGGCAA
>CALZYS010000193.1 GCA_945830345.1 uncultured Prevotella sp. | reverse complement strand
CTTATTTATATATATAGGGTCGATGGTGTCGAGTTTGAGGATGTTGTTGTCAACATTAATGAGGGCATCGCGCACTTCGGGACGATGGATGAATGTGGAGTTGCTCAGCACCGACACCTTCGCCTTAGGGAAATACTCGTTACGCAGTCGGATGACATCCCGCATGATGGCTGCAAACTCGGGGTGGGAGGTTGGTTCGCCGTTACCCGCAAAGGTGAGCACGTCGGGCGACGGACCATTTGCCTTCATATCTTGCATCCGTTGCTCAAGAGCGGCAATCACCTCGGCATGGGTGGGAAGTTTTGACTTGGGCCGATGGTCGGCATTGAATCCACATTCGCAGTAGATGCAGTCGAAGGTGCACACCTTGCCGTCGGGCGGCAGCAGGTTGATGCCGAGCGACACACCGAGACGGCGACTATGAATAGGCCCGAAGATGGGCGATGGATAAATTACAGTACTCATATCTTACTTCTCTTTTTTTCTGAGTGCAAAGGTAGTGAGAAATTAGGAATTAGGAATTAGGAATTAGGAATTATATAACGCGCTGAGGTTAAATAATGTCAAAAACGTCTTGTTTTTATAAAAATTCCTCATTCCTCATTCCTAATTCCTAATTATTTTCGTACCTTTGTGCCGAAATAAGGTGTACTATGTACTTTTATTAAATGAGTAGAAAAAGAAAAAATACCCGCGGCAGACATGGGCTGCAGGTCGTTACTCTATGTATAAGCACCATGTTGGTGCTGGTTCTTTTGGGAATGGTGGTGTTCTCCGTATTGACTGCACGCAACCTGTCGGCTTACGTCAAGGAGAATCTCACGGTGACTGTGATGCTTGGTGACAATACAACTGTCAATCAAGCACATTTGCTGTGTCGTGACCTCTACCATAGGCCTTACTCTCGCAACATCGACTATATCAGTAAGGCGCAGGCTCAGAAGGAGCAGAGCGAGGCCATGGGCAGCGACCCGTCGGAGTTCTTGGGATTTAATCCTTTCGTTGCCACATTGGAGATTCAGTTGAAGTCTGACTATGTGAGTCGCGATTCGATGAAATGGATTGCCAAGGAACTGAGGGCGAATCCCAAGGTGATTGACGTGGCATACCAGGAAGACCTTATGGACAAGGTGAACGACAATCTCCGCAAGGTCAACCTCGTCCTCCTGGCATTGGCAGTGCTATTGACGTGCGTCTCCTTCTCGTTAATCAATAATACGGTGAGACTGAGCGTGTATTCGCGCCGATTCATCATTCACACGATGAAGTTGGTGGGAGCCTCGTGGGGATTCATTCGTTGGCCGTTTATGAGGCAGACCATCTTCGTTGGGCTTATTGCCGCTGTATTGGCATGTGGAGCCTTGGCGGGATGTGCCTACGGCTTATATACATTCGAACCGGGAATTGTGGCAATCCTCACATGGAAGGAACTCGCCATCACGGGAGCTGCCGTATTCATCTTCGGTATAGTGATAACGGCATTGTGCTCGTATTTCTCAGTCAACAGATTTCTGAGAATGACGGCAGGGGAGATATACAAGATTTAGGCGCGCCTTAATCTTGTAATTAAAGAATTAAAGAATTAAAGTTGCTTCGCGAAATTAAAAAGAATTAAAGGATTAAAGATGGATAAGAAGAATTTGGCATTTGACAAAGTTAACTACATACTGCTTGCCGTGGGTATGGCGGTGGTTGTATTGGGATTTATATTGATGAGCGGCGGCAGTTCGAGTGAGACTGCCTACGATCCCGACATATTCAGTGTGCGTCGTATCAAGGTGGCACCAGTGGTGTGCCTGATTGGTTTCGTGTCGATGATATATGCAGTCATCCGCAAACCGAAGGATTAAACTCTTAATTATAAATTTGTATAATGAATTGGATTGAAGCATTATTGTTGGGCTTGATACAAGGCTTGACAGAATATCTGCCAGTGAGCAGTAGTGGACATTTGGCAATTGGTTCATACCTCTTTGGAGTGGAGGGCGAGGAGAACCTCGCATTCACCGTAGCCGTGCATGTTGCCACGGTGTTGAGTACACTTGTTATTCTGTGGAAAGAGATTGACTGGATATTCCGCGGACTGTTCAAGTGTCAGCTCAACGACGAGACCAAGTATGTCATCAACATCATCATATCAATGATTCCCGTGGGCATTGTCGGCGTGTTCTTCAAGGATGCTGTCGAGGAAGTGTTCGGTTCGGGACTTGTGATTGTGGGATGCATGCTACTCGTCACGGCTGCTCTGCTCACATTCTCCTACTATGCCAAACCGCGCCAGAAGGAGAAGATAAGCATCAAGGATGCCTTTATCATCGGATTGGCACAGGCATGTGCCGTTATGCCGGGACTCTCGCGCTCGGGCAGTACGATTGCCACCGGACTGCTGCTTGGCAACAAGAAGGAGTCGTTGGCACAGTTCTCGTTCTTGATGGTTATACCACCTATCCTCGGCGAGGCTTTGCTCGATGTGATGAAAGCGGTGAAGGGTGAGGAAGCCTTCGGCGGAATAGACGCTCTGCCACTCACAGTGGGATTCATAGCAGCATTCGTGTCGGGATGTCTCGCCTGCAAGTGGATGATTAACATTGTGAAGAAAGGCAAACTGATTTACTTCGGTATCTATTGCGCGATTGCCGGAGCAGTAACACTTATTTGCAGTTTGATATAAAGGGGAGTTAACTTCTTTAACTTCTAAATAAAAGTAGAAAAAAGTGAATTTCATAGAAGGAGAATACATATATCTCAACAAGCCTTACCGAATGTCGAGTTTCGGGGCATTGGCGCGTGTGCGCTACCTCATCTCGCAGAAGGAAGGAGTGAAGAGGGTGAAGACGGGGCATGCCGGAACGCTCGACCCCCTTGCCACCGGTGTGCTCATACTATGCACCGGAAAGAAAACCAAGGAGATAGAGCGACTGCAATACCATACCAAGGAATACACCGCCACACTGCAACTTGGTGCCACCACGCCCAGCTACGACATGGAGCATGAGGTGGATGCCACTTATCCCACCGCCCATATCACACGAGAGCTGATAGAGGAGAAACTCAAACTCTTCATTGGCGACATCCAACAGGTGCCGCCCGCTTATTCGGCATGCAAGATTGGTGGCGACAGGGCATACAAACTGATGCGCAAGGGTAGGGACGTGGAACTCAAACCCAAGACGCTGCACATCGACGAGATTGAACTCACCGACTTCAATCCCGAGACGATGCAGGCAAGCATTAGGGTGGTGTGCGGCAAGGGCACATATATCCGTGCCTTGGCTCGCGACATTGGTGAGGCTCTCGGTAGCGGTGCCTATCTCACGGCGCTCTGCCGCACCCGACTTGGAGACGTGAGAATCGAGGACTGCGTGAAGCTCGACGATGTGCCGGAGTGGCTTAGTCGCGTCTGCGACGCAAAATAAAAGAATTAAAAAATAATATATATAATGAAGTTATCTGAATTTGGATTTAATTTGCCTGAAGACCAGGTGGCACTTGAGCCGCCTTACAAGG
>CALZYS010000192.1 GCA_945830345.1 uncultured Prevotella sp. | reverse complement strand
ATGCCGAGGAGTTCTATCGTGCCGAGAACGGACACGCCATCGGTTACTTCTGGGGCTACAAGACCGCAGGCATCTTCCAAAACCAGCAGGAGATAAACAACTGGATTGCAGCCGGTAACGGTGTATTGCAGTCGAATGTTCAGCCTGGTGATGTGAAGTATGTGGATATCAACCACGACGGACAGATCAACGCTTCCGACAAGGTTGACCTTGGCAACGGACTGCCCAAATACACCTTCGGATTCAATATCTCATTGTCATGGAAGGGCTTCGACCTCAGTGCCAATGCCACTGGTGCAGCCGGATTCCAGATTGCGCAGTCATATCGCGACCCCAACTCATCTCAGGGCAACTACAGCCGTCAGATTCTCGACCGCTGGACAGGTGAGGGAACAAGCAACAAGATTCCTCGCGTGACATATGGTGACGTGGGCAACTGGCAGTTCTCCGACCTCTATCTACAGGATGGCGACTACATCCGTCTGCAGAACCTCACATTGGGTTATGACTTCAAGCGACTCATCTCATGGAAGGGCATTTCCAAGCTCCGTCTCTATGTGCAGGCTCAGAACCTCTTCACACTCACCAAGTATGACGGTATGGACCCCGAAATCGGTTCATACAACGGAACCAACGGCAACAGTTCCGACTCTTGGGTATCGGGAGTGGATATGGGATATTATCCTCATCCGCGCACATTCATCGTGGGTATGAACGTGGCGTTCTAATCTGTGATTAGAAATTAAAGAATTAAAGGATTAAAGAATTAAAGTCCTTCGGAATTAAAGAATTAAAATATTAAAGTTCTTATGAAGACAAGACATATATTTTTATATAGCGCATTGGCTGTAGCCGGATTGACTATGACATCGTGCTCGATGGACACCGAGTCGAAGACCAGTCAGAACGACGAGACAGCATATCGCAACACCGAAGCCATCGAGATGGCTCTTGTGGGCTGTTACGATGGATGGCAGCGCACCATAAGCAGCGAGGAAGTCGGAATGTACATGCTGGCGGAATTTGCCTCCGACCAGGCACACGGCGGTCTCGGTTTCTCGGATGCCAAGAACAACAACGTGCTCGACCAGTTTGACATCTCCGTGGCTCCATCGTATAATAACCTCTTCAACACCGACTGGATCAACTACTATGCAGCCATCTTCCGCTGCAACAAGGTGATTCAGGCAGAGGAGACAGCCGACTGGGGTGGCGACCTTGCCGCTCGCGGACGTATCATCGGTCAGGCTCGCGCCCTGCGTGCCATACTGTATTTTGACCTCGCACGCATGTTTGGCGATGTGCCTCTCGTCACTGTGCCCACCGAGGAGAATCTTCCCCGTACGGCAGCTTCAGAGGTGTATAAGCAGATATTCGACGACTTGAAGTATGCAGCCGCCAACATTCCTGCCGACGCATTCCCATTGTCGAGTCGCGATGTCAACGACGGACGTATCACTAAGTATGCAGCCGAGGCTCTGTTGGCTCGTGCGTACCTATATTATACAGGTTACTACGGACAGGAGAACGAGGGCTGCACCAAGCAGGAGGCCATCGACGCTCTTGAGGACATCATAAACAATGGCGGATATGAGCTTGAGGCCAACTATTCCGACCTCTTCATGCCGGCTTGTACCAAGGATGCCAGCAATGGCTCTAACTATGCTTGGGACACCACCTTCAAGGGTAAGTACTATAACAACGGTGGTTGGGTGAGCGACATCTCCAAGGAGGTTATCCTCAACCTCAAGTTCTCAGCCACAGCCGATTACAACGGCAATGCCGACGGTAATGTGTTCCAGGTTTATCTCGGTCCGCGCAACAAGTGTGCCACAAGCGTGAATATCGCCTCGGGATGGGGTGCATGCTCAGTGACACAGAAGTTTGTTGATACCTACAAGGATGACCCACGTTTCAACGCCTGCGTATGGAGTTGTGCTGATGCAGGATTTGCAGCCGATGTCAACGATACTTACGAATACACAGGCTACTACACCCGCAAGTATGCCCCTCTGTGCTTCTCCGACGGAACACGTCAGGAAGTAGGTTTCGAACTTGGCGAGCAACACATGAACATCACCTATTACCAGGATTGGACAGTGATGCGCTATGCCGACGTGCTCCTTATGCACTCCGAGCTTACAGGCACCAACACCGGTCTGAACATGGTTCACCAGCGTTCTTGCCCGGGTGAGACACTCTCTTATAGCATTGAGAACATCCGCAAGGAGCGCGCCATCGAGTTTGCCTTCGAGGGCATCCACTTCTGGGACCTCATGCGCTATGAGAAAGACGGAGCATACGCCGGACGTGCCATTGCTGAGGCTCAGAACGGAGCTAAGGTGATGAACGGCGGTGTGGAGACCACCACATCATTCAACATCGACAACTTCACAGCCAAGAAGGGATTGATGCAGATACCTAACACCCAGATTACTCTCTCGGGTGGTGTGTTGACCCAGAATGCCGGATGGTAAGCTCATGGGAATTAAGAATTAAAAATTAGGAATTTAGAATAAAAGTTCATTTCTTATGAAACTGAAAAAGATATATACAATGATGGCGGGCGCGGCAATGATGCTTGCAGCCTGTTCGCCGGACGACTTTGGATTCGGTGCCGCTCAGTATTCGAGCGACGACCTGAAATGTCCGGACGCCTATACCGTGACGATCGACGGTAACTATGTGACCCTCGAGTCGAAGCTCAAGGGCTGCACACCGTTGTGGGTGACTCCCAACGGACGTTCGCAGGAACAGAAACTGACTATCGGTCTGCCGTTTGCCGGCGACTATGAGGTTACTCTCGGTGCAGAGACACGCGCCGGAGTGGTGTATGGCGACCCATATCAGTTTAATATCGCCCAGAACGACTTCGCCCAGCTAAGCGACGAGATTTGGGCAAACCTCGCCGGTGGTGTGGGTAAGTCGAAGAAGTGGGTGCCTTGCAATGACAACTATGGTATTGGACGTTGCTCAGCACCGGTGATGTATGGCAATCCTGATGATGTGAAGAACGATGGCTCTGGTTCTACCGACCTTATGTTCGGCAGTGCTAACTGGGCACCCAACTGGGATCCCGGTTTCCAGCCATGGCTCGTTCTTGCAGATGACCCATATATGAGTTCTTATATGGAGTTCGGACTTGATGCACAGAACGGTTGTACGGCTAATGTCTTCCGCAACGATGCCAATGGAGGCACAATGATGAACGGTAAGTTCAATCTCAACGTGAGCGACAAGACTCATCCTGTCATCTCGTTCAGCGACTGCTATTCACTGCACAACGCAGGATTCGACGAGGCATGCTCCAACTATACTCAGGACGTGAAGATTATCGAGTGTACACCTTATCTGTTGCAGATTGCCACAATGCGTACCAACTCTGAAGGTCCATGGTGGATTATCTGGAACTTCGTGTCGCAGGAGGTTATCGACACCAATGGCGAGTGCATACCTAAGGAGGAGAGCGGACTCATCGAGAAGACCGAGCCACAGCTGCCTACATTCCCGAATCTCACCACCGACATGTTCAC
>CALZYS010000191.1 GCA_945830345.1 uncultured Prevotella sp. | reverse complement strand
CCACCTTGAACGAAGGCATAAAACTCGGCACGAGGCTCTGGATGAGCTTGGCAGTCGCCTCCTTCTCGGTCTTCGCCGTACCAGAGGTGATGAAACGGAGGGAGAGATAGCCGAATCCGAGGAGCTGAATCTGATAGCCCTTCTTGAGGTTCTCCTTGACGTAGTAGGCATAACGGTCGAGCACGTTCTTCACATCTCCGGGAGTGGCAGACGACTCGGCTGCAATCTGATTAGCCACGTCATCGGTAGTCAGTGTACCGTAGTTGACAGGTGACACACTGTACACGGTCTTCGGGTTCTTCTTGTCGAACATCACCGTGCGCTTCGTTACTTTGTAAGCTTTACTCATGTTTTAATCAATTTAAAAAGTTAGACAATGTTTTTATTTCACGATGCAAAGGTACAACAAATAAAAATACCGATGGCTCATAATAGCTCATAACGGTTCATAACTCTTAATACATCAACAATGCCTGTTATAGAGCCATAAGAACACCCGATCCTAATGCCATAAGAACACCCGATCGTAATGACATAAGAACACCCTATCCTAATGCCATAAGAACAGGGTATCCTAATGCCATAAGAACAGAGTATCCTAATGTCATAAGAACTGAGGAATTATGGATCCCCGAGATACTCCATGATGATTCTAACCTGCCTCGCACTCAGGTTGCGGCTCTTCTTGAAGGGCATCGACAACTCTTCGAGGGCTGACATCAGTTTCGGACATCCCTCAATCCATCTACGCAATGAGCGGACTGCCTCTACGTCGCTCATCTCCGGGAAATACTTCTTCGCCAAATCTCTTCTTTTCATATCGTTGAAAATTGAATGTTGAATGTTGAAAATCCTCGATGTGGTGACACGTTGACACTCTTTTTAATATAAACTTTCTGAAAACGGAAATTCAATTACTATATAGTAAACGAATTTCCCGTTCCGCGACTTTTTATATATATAGAGTGTCAAGGTGTCACACAATGGTAATCAGAACGGCATCGGCTCCGGATTTTCACCGGGCATTCTGCTGTCTATTTCGTTGCCTGGACGCTCGGCAACTTTCCAAAAACGACCATGCTTGGTGCGCACCTGTTCGAAGCCCAGTTCCGCCATGGCAACACCAACTTTCGTGGGACTGATTTTGAGGTATGGTGCGAACTTTCCTGCTATCTTGGTAGCAGTCATATACTTAGTCTCCGACTCACCGATTGGTTTAGTAAAAAACGTTACAATCATCTCCTTCGCAGGGTCGGGAGTGAGGAACGCCTTGTTGCGCTCATTGAGCTCTTGAATCTGCTTGCCGTCGAGCCAGAATTTCTCACCTCGGCGTATCAGTGCGATGGCCTGTGCATACATCCCCTCGTATGGTATCTCGGCCTCCCAGGGGTTGTCAATATGGTCGATAAGGAAGGGCAGCCAACGGCGGTTGCCGGAGTGGTCGGAGAGGAAGGTGATGTTGTTACCCGTGGCACACAGCGATGCCACACGAGGCATAAGTATCTGATGGCGACCATACGGAGGACGCGCCTTTACATGGGGTTCCGTAGTGAACGCCTTCAGTTGGTTTACCTCCTGCGTCGTCATCGAGTCGATTTCCTCCAGCGAGATCATTATGTTCTCGGCAAGCATGATATAATCGTCCTTGGTGAGCATATACCAGTTGTTCTTTGTGGCATAATAGTCGCGCAAAAGAGGCGGCAGGATGTTATACATGAACGACGATTTATACGTGCCCTGCTGACCGATGAAGGTGAGAATCTCATGGTTGATCACCTTCTCGTCGAGCACCGAAGCCACCATCGCCAAGAACCAGCAGCGGGCATAAAAATAAAACTCCTCGTCTGAAGTATCTTTACAATGAACCATCGAGAAAAACGTCCTTAGATAGTCGGTTTCCCCATCCCATGCCGGTAGTGATTCAATCCACGATCTGAAGGGATGATAGTCGGTCACGAAGTCCGAGCCAAGTATGTTGTTGATGTCCTTGGTCTCCACCGTCAGTCCGTCCTTTTTCATGTGGCGCCAGAGGGTGTTTACGAAGTGGTCATCCACTCGTTGCGGTTTTGCGTCAGCATGATAAGTAAAATCCTCTGAGTCGGATTTCGGGAAATATTCCAGCTGATAACTCAGCATATTTCGCTTAATAATAAACCGGTCGGAGATATACGTCTCTATCTCCGATATCGACACCTTCTTGGTGTTGCTCACATGGATAGTGGCATGCTCGTCGGCCTTAGATTTATAAATACTTTTCACAATCTGACCGATACTCTTGGGATGCGTCCTCTCGTAATCCTCAAACTCCTTTTCAGCCCATTCGATACAGTCGTCCTCATCCACACCATATCGGTTCATCAGATACACACACCTCGACACATAGTCGTTGTGCGTACCGTCAGCATACACAGCCCCGTCGCCCTCAACCGACTTCCTCACCTTTGCAGCCACGTTCTTGGCCTTACACGGTCTGCCGCCACCTTTTCCCTTGCGCGAAGACGATTTGTTGTTGGAGAATTTCCTTATCCTGATACGTCTTGTAATAGGGTTGAAATAGACGTTTGGGTCGTAAGCCAAACCGCACACCCTGGTAGTAGAGATACATTTCGGGTCATACTCCAGTTCGAGCAAATTCTTGTAATACTCGTTGACAGTGCGCCATGCGTCATTGTAATTTAAATTCGTAACCTCTCCTTCTACACTGGCGATGATTCTCATTCCGGCTCCCGAGATAGTGACATAGCAGAGCTTGGTGTGCTTGTCGTTCTTGGTGCGAATAATTGCCTCAGTCATTTTTTCTGGTGGCACATGATCAAAATCCACCATAAACGTGCCCGTGTATTTACGGATGTTCACCTGACTACGTCCCCCTTCCATCTTTGCCTGGCAGATGATGGCAGGGCACGACCGTTTAATCGAGGTCATCAGTTGTTTGTTCGACTCAGCAAGTGCCTTCCGGTATTGCTCAGTTTTTTCACGAAGGAACTCCCCACGTATCGTGGTAGTCACCGTTTCCCATGAAATCTCCTCGGGCTCAGTAGCGGTGAGGGTAGGGAAGTAAGAAACGTTCTCATGCATAATGTTATGTAATTAGATGTTATTAAATTAATTATTGTCGCTTTTCGCAATCACTGTTATCGGGTGCTAAGTTACGAAAAAATTATGGATTATAAAAACGAGTGTCCACACTCTATGAAGTGTGGACACTCTAAGGAAATATTATCATGGTTTAACAATTTATAACAGGAAACATTGATAAATTAACCAATTTATTTGTACCTTTGCATTCGCTTTTGGCATTAAACACAAACAGCCGATGCTGTATCAGAGATAATAATTAATATATAAAAAGTAATAAAAAAATGAGAAAAATTTTTCACAAACACTTAGCATCAGTAATGCAGGATGCCCTTGCTGTCTTCCGTCTTAACAATGCAAGAGTAGCTGTATCTACAATTTGCAAGAGTAAAGGAGTTAATATCTCCCGTTCACAATTTTATTCAGTCTAAAAGGGGGAAGTTAAGAACACCGTCGCTTATTCGCGCCTGATGAA
>CALZYS010000190.1 GCA_945830345.1 uncultured Prevotella sp. | reverse complement strand
ACGACAGCGGTTGCTTCACGCTCTCTGCCATCTTCTTGATCAGGATGTTCAGCACTCTGTCGTTCTTAATATTGTTCCGAGCACAGATGTCACCAAGGTAAATCTTCTGATACAAACTCGAAAGCATAGCTCGCTTGTTCTTAAATGCCAGAATCTCTGGCAGACCACCGTAATAGAAATACTCATTAAGATGTCGTTTCACTTCGCTTCTCTGAATCGTATCATACTCCCAATGCTCCTTCAGTTCCACCTGCTGCGCTGCCAAATACTCTTTGAATGAATATGGATATGCATCATAGATAAAGAATCGTCCGCCCAGCGTGGTTGCCACCTCCTTGCTCAGCATCTTCGCATTGCTTCCCGTTACATACACTCTGTATTTCGCATCAGCCAATCTCCGTACGAACTTATCCCAGTGGGGAATGTTCTGTACTTCATCCAGGAACACCACTGGTTTCTTACCATACAGTTCCAGATGGGCTTCCAGCAGACGGTTGAAGTCTTCCGCCTGGAATTCCGCCAGACGCTCATCCTCAAAGTCCACAAACAGAATCTCGTCCCATCCCTTTCCAGCAGCCTGCAACTGACGCACACGCTGATACAGCAGGTACGACTTACCCGAATGTCTCACGCCAACTATCACATAGTTGCCGTTCTCTTCGAATTCTACGGGACGGTTCACAATCACCGCTTCATCTACCTCGCGTTGCTTATTAATCAGGCACTGTTTAATGACATCCTTACTGACACTCATATAAATTGTATTTTATAAGAATTACGCTATTTTGTTAAGTTTGGTTTACAAAGTTAAGCGTTTTCTATAAAACAGAATTAATAAATCCTGATTTTTTGCAGTATTTTCACCTTTTTTATCACAATCCATGAGTTTTTGCCATTCTTGGTCAGGGTTTACCTATTGTATTGTGTCAAATATGTCTGTCAGATACGAAACGATTCTTCTTCCACGTTGCCACTTTGAACTCTTGGATGTCTGAAAATCTTTCTCATTATGATAGATGAAGGAGTCAACGCGTTGGGCTGGGTCATATCTATACCCCAGTTCGGGATAAAGTATCGATTAGTTATATACCTCAGTTCGGGATAAGAAATAGTCTGTAAAAAAGTTGGTAGTCTCACAAATATTTTGCATCTTTACAGGTGAAAATCAAACAGTTACAAAAACATTTGATATGACTACCGTTTACAAAGTTACAAACTATTTCTTATCCCGAACTGAGGTATTGATTATTCAACTTTCCATAAAAATGGTAATAATCCCCGAAATCTGTATAACGCAGGTTTTGGGGATTATTCGTACCTTTGCAGCCGATATGAAGAAGATAGTTTTATCAATAATTAGGTTGGCTATGACAACAGTAACGACGAATGCACAAGATGTGCAGAATAAGGCAGCGGAAAACAGTACGCTGCAGTTGGTAAACGAATGGGACAAGACATTCCCAAAGAGTGACAAGGTAAGGCATGAGAAGGTGACGTTCCGTAACAGATTCGGCATCATGCTTGCTGCCGACCTCTATGTTCCGAAAGAAGCCGAAGGCAAGATGGCAGCCATTGCCGTCAGCGGACCTTTCGGTGCAGTGAAAGAACAGGCAAGCGGACTCTATGCCCAACGTATGGCGGAGGAGGGTTTCCTTACCATTGCCTTCGATCCTTCCTTTACGGGCGAAAGCGGTGGCGAGCCTCGCTATTCCTCCTCGATGGACATCAACACCGAGGACTTCTGTGCTGCGGTGGATTATCTCTCGTGTCGCGACGACGTGGATGCCGGGCGCATCGGCATACTTGGAATATGCGGATGGGGAGGCATAGCACTCAATGCTGCGGCCCTCGACCCACGCATAAAAGCTACGGTGAGCGTCACCTTATATAATATGACGCGCGTGACGCAACAGGGATATTTCGACTCCATGGACGAGGATGCCCGATTCAAGTTGAAACAACAGTTGGCTGAGCAGCGCACTGAGGAATATCGCAAGGGAGAGATACTTCCACAAGGCGGACTGCCTGCCGAGGCTCCATCTGACGCATCAGATTTCTTCAAGCAATACATTGCCTACTACAAGTCGGAAGCACGTGGTTATCATCCCCGCTCGCTCAACTCCAACATGGGATGGAACATCACATCGCCTCTCATGCGCCTCAACCAGAATCTGTGGATTGCAGCTGACGAGATACGCACTCCCGTGCTTATCGTCCACGGCGAGAAGGCTCACAGCCGATACTTCGGTGAGGAGGCTTATCAGAAAGTCACAAGCGGCAAATATGCCGACAACAAGCGTCTGCTGATAGTGCCCAATGCCACCCACTGCGACCTCTATGACGGAGGCGATGGCAACTATATCCCATGGAACGAGATTGCAAGCTTTTACAGATCTAATATATGACCAAATACATCACCACACTTGTATTGGCACTCACTCTGCTGAGTGCCAATGCACAAACAAGCAACATGATGAACGACAGTAAATTAACCACACGACAGATAAATCTCGCCACTTGTGCAGCATTGGAGGCACAAGGCGACATGGAGAGGCTCGACAAAGCTCTGCGCAAGGCTCTCGACGAGGGCGTGACCGTGAACGAACTGAAAGAGGCTTTCTCTCAGCTTTATGCCTACACGGGTTTCCCCCGTTCGCTCAATGCGCTCAACCTTCTGAAGACGGTGCTGGAAGAGCGTAAGTCAAGCGGCATTGATGACAACGAAGGAAAACCATGGCAACGCCCCGCGCTATGGGACAACGCTGAGGAAGCCTTGCTGCGAGGCACGGAGGTACAGACACGCCTTTGCGGCGGCGTGCCATACAACTTTGAATTCTCTCCACAGAACGACCATTATCTCAAAGCACATCTCTTCGGCGACATCTTTGCCAGTGACCAACTGTCGGAGTCAGACCGTGAGATTGTCACCGTGGCAGCCCTCTCTGCCATGAAGGGTGTTGAGCGTCAGTTGGCTTCGCACAAACGTGGAGCCGTGATGATGGGCAATACGGCAGAACAGGTGGAACAGCTTTGCCACTATCTTTCCGTGAACGGTCTTTCCCAATCAGACGGTGCCGCCGATGCCTGCTACGGCGAATGGCCCAAGGGCAATCCCAATACTCGCTATGCCCAGTATTTCACAGGCGACAGCCATCTTGCACCCATTGCTCCCAAAAACCTTTCGGCTGATGAAAAGACTATTCAAGGCTATAGCAATGTGACCTTTGAGCCTGGTTGCCGCAACAACTGGCACATACATCACGGTGCCCACCAAATCCTCATCTGCGTCAGCGGCAAGGGATGGTATCAGGAATGGGGCAAGCCCGCCATACCGCTAACCCCCGGCGACATCATCGACATCCCCGAGGGAGTGAAGCACTGGCATGGTGCACAAGCCGACTCATGGTTCCAGCACTTGGCTACACATGCAAAGACAAGTGGCGAAGAGCGTAATGAATGGTTGGAGCCAGTGAGTGACGAGGAGTATAATAAGTTAAAATAATCGCGAACAATTTTGTCACTTTCCTAAAATCCGCAACTATCATCCAATACACGATTAAGGGTAGATTTATGAGT
>CALZYS010000189.1 GCA_945830345.1 uncultured Prevotella sp. | reverse complement strand
TGGTTGTCCTCGGCGAGGGCCACGTTAAACACTCGTTTCTTGCCCACCTTGATCTCTTTCGAAACCATACCGACGTAGCTGACCACGATGGTCGAGCTTTCCGAAGGCACGTTGAGCTTGAAATCTCCACTTAGGTCAGACACGGTACCTATGGCCGTGTTGCCCTTGACGAAAACAGATGCACCGATAAGCTCTTCTCCGGCGGAGTCCATTACCTTACCGGATATGGCAATCTTCTGGGCAAACGAGCCAAGACAAATCGCCATCAGCATGAGCAGTGTGGTGACTGTTCTCTTCACTGTAGGTTTTTTTTGCTTCATTGTTACTATTAATTTAGATTCATACGTTAGATTGTTGATGAATAATCAATTTGCGGCTGCAAAGGTATAACTATTTTATTAAATAATGTTACGGAAATGTTACACATACTTTATTTCATGTTACATACCTTAATTTTTGTTGCCTTCCCGCTTCGCCTCACCTCTTTATAAATATAGGGCGCACGCGTAGGACAACTTATTTCCATACCTTGCAGATTATAGTATTTACGGCTTATCACGTCGTCGTTGTCGGCATCTATGTCTTCGATGGCTGATGTGTTCTGAGCCTCATACCACTCTTTGTACCACTCAAAGCAGGTGTAGGCGCAGCACTCTTCGTAGAGTCCCTTGTCCTTGGCGGCAGTAAAATTGGGGCGCACAGTGCCTGACTTCAAATACTCGTCGATATCCACAAGGTCGTCGGTGGATGTGAGGGTCATGCCGATATTGCCGTAGTGATCATGCACGGCTTTCCATGCATTGCCCCACTTGCTGGTGGAGGCAGTGCCCCATGTGCCGTAGTTGGGCAACACCCATTCGCCCCACTCATTGTATTTGCCTTCGCCGTCGGGATTCTCCGGACTCCAGTCAATCTCGGTGACCATAATGGGATTGGTATCCACTACGGGCACTTGCGCATGAAACTGGTTGATGAACGACTGATGATTGTAGGATTTGTCGCTTGCTCCATACCATCCGGGATAGACATGCACGGCATAGCCGAAGTTGTCGGCGGGGTCGGTGATGGGATAATTGGCATAGTTGTTATACCATGACTGCCATCCCGAACCAGGCACCCACAATATGCCATTGAACCCATTGGCACGGATAACGTCAACAATGGGCTGGAAGAAATCTCGCAGAGCCACCGAACTGTTCTTCTGCCCGTTGCTGTCATATACATCTACTGGTTCATTGGCAAGCTCTATGCTCACCTTGCCGGCATTGTCCTTAATAAGCTTTGCTGCAGAGACTGTTCCCCACACGGTCTTGAGATACGACTGATAGGCATCGCCCACCTTTATATCATGCGGACATACGCCCGGGGGGCGGATAATAACGTAAAGCCCATGGGCGAGCGCCTTCTTGACGATCTCGGCATAGAGCTTGTTCCAATACCTGATGAGTCGCGACTTGGAGAACTGACTGATATTGTGCTCACCACCGTCGCCCACCAAGGGCAGGTTAGGGTCGTTGGTCCAACAGGGATCAAGATGTAGGCGGAAAACGGTGCAATAGACACCTTGCTCGTGGTCAGTGATAGCGGTGAAGAGTTTCTCGAAATAGTCGAGACACGGCTCAACGTCCTCGTCATTGTAGGCAGGCTTCCACCCTTGCCATCTCCAACTGTTGAAATAGCGGTTGGGAGTGTCCATCACTCCATGCAGAACAACCTTGTTTCCCTCGGGGTCAACAAGATGTTTGCCGCTCACCTTGAGGTCGGGCAGTGCATCCTGTGCAAATGCTGACAAGTTAGTCAATAATACGGTTGCGACTATTAGCAGTCGGCTTGCGATTGAATGATAATTCATACTGTGCGATTTATATTAGGTTTTACGGCTGCAAAATTACTCATTTCCGATGAAATGGGACTAATAAAATGTTACACGTACTTTGCCAAATGTTACAAATCGCTATATTTCCCCTCTCAAAACAATCATTCGCCCTGTACGTTTGAGCGTAAAAATGCGAAGCCATAGCCCTGAAAGGGCGACATAACATAGGATAGGGCGTGAGCCCTATCTTTCAACCATCTCCTCCCCCTCCATTCCGCCGTTGGCGGGATGGAGGGGGAGGAGGGGGAGAAAACATATCATACACAGGGTTGACGGCAAAATTCTCCCGCGCTCAGATGAATATTACTTATGGCGTAGAGAGGAATGATTTCAACATGACGTTGAGAATCGTTGTCCTTGGAATCATAATAAACAAATTCGCCGAAAGGTTCGAGCGAGCAGCGCATGGCTTCATGAAGATTGTGCTGACGCATGAATATCCACAAGCTTTGCATGCTTCCTTGTCTGCTTGACTTTATCTCTATAGGAAATACTATGCCACGATGAGCAAGGACATAATCTACTTCTGCCTGACTATTCTTGTTGGTGTTTTGCCAATAATATATTTCGGGTTTTATAAAACAGTCTTGATACTTAATAAGTTCCAAACCAGCGAACATTTCCGACATACCTCCCTTATTTACAAGTTCCACCTCTGTAGATGTCAATATATCGCCTGCTGACATGCCAAGAAGAGTCTGCATGACTCCAGTGTCAAAGAATAGATACTTGATATAACGTCTGTCTTCCTCCGCTCCAAGAGGCAAACCATTGGCGTTGGAGTGAATCACAGGAATTATCAATCCTGCAAGTGTAAGCAGATGCAATGCTTCGCGAATCACAGTTGACTTAATGTCATTTGACACTTCTGAGAACACAAATTTCTTTCCTGCCTGTAATGCTACTGAGCGCAACACCTGACGAAGCAATATGGGCGAGAACCTTTGTTTGTATTTCGAGAAGTCATCGTTGTATGTGTCAATTATGTCATTATGTATATGTGATACCTCAATATAGCTCCTTGTCTCAATCCATTCACTTACGGCAGCCGGAAGACCGCCTACAAGATAGAAAGAGCGCAGTTGACTGACAAGTTCCTTGTGAGCCAGTTCCGGCAATGGTTGCTCAGCATGTGCCTTCTTCTTGAAAGAGACAGTAAGATCAAGTCCTTGTGCCATCAAGAATTCGTCAAACGAGAATGGATACATATATATCGAACGAATTCTTCCAACGCCAAAGGATGGTAATTCCTCAAGTACAAATTCCAACAAGGAACCTGCAGCAATGACATGAAGTTCGGGATAGTCTTCCTTAAAATACCGAAGTGACATGATGGCTTCCTTGCATGTCTGTATTTCGTCGATAAACAATAGCGTCTCTCCTGGTATTATTGGAATACCAGTCGTTCCGCTAAGGTTCTCGCAAGTTCTCTTTACGTCAATATTCTCGGGAAACTGTTTTCTGAAATCAGGTTGTTTCTCTAAGTTGATCTCCAAGAAATACTTGAATGTTTTTCCCAACTCCCTAACGGCTGTTGATTTGCCCACCTGTCGCGCACCACGAATTAGCAACGGCTTGCGTTGTGTTGAAGTTTTCCATTCGCGCAATCTATCGTCTATATGTCTTTTGAAATATGCCATATTCTCTATTTTTGGGGCAAAGATACTACTTTTTCCCGAAATCCGTATCAAAAATCAAGAAAATATGCCCAAAATTGGCA
>CALZYS010000188.1 GCA_945830345.1 uncultured Prevotella sp. | reverse complement strand
CATAGCCGCTGTCGGCGAGGAAGACATCACGGCCATCCTTGTCCTTGGCCATATACTGATACTTGCGCTTCTTGAAATTCTCAAGCTCAGCAGCATCGTCGCTCTCTATCCAGCACGCCTTGTAGAGATGAACAGGCTCCCAACGGCACTTTGCATTGTACTCATTCTCAAGGCGATACTGTATCACCTCAAACTGCAACTGTCCTACCGTGCCCACTATCTTGCGACCGTTGAACTGGTTGACAAACAACTGAGCCACACCCTCGTCCATCAACTGGTCGATACCCTTCTGAAGCTGCTTCGACTTCATCGGGTCGTCGTTCTCGATATACTTGAACAGCTCAGGCGAAAAGCTCGGCAGTCCGCGGAAGTGCAACTGCTCGCCATCCGTAAGCGTATCGCCAATCTTGAATGTTCCGTTGTCGGGAAGTCCGACGATGTCGCCAGCCCATGCCTCGTCGATAGTGCTCTTGCGCTGCGCCATAAACTGGGTGGGCGACGAGAAGCGCAACGTCTTGCCATGGCGCACATGCAGATAGGGCTTGTTGCGCTCAAACTTGCCGCTGCACACCTTGCAGAAGGCGATGCACGAGCGGTGGTTGGGGTCGATGTTGGCGGTTATCTTGAAGATAAAGCCTGTGAACTTCGGTTCGTCGGGCTCCACCATTCGCTCCTCTGCCTTGGTTGGTCGCGGACTCGGTGCTATCTCCACGAAACAGTCGAGCAACTCCTGCACACCGAAGTTGTTGAGTGCCGAACCGAAGAACACGGGAGCCACCTCGGCACTGCGGTATTCATCCACATTAAACTCGGGATATACTCCATCCACGAGTTCGAGGTCCTCGCGCAGTTTGGCGGCATCCATCTCGCCCACGGTCTTTTCGAGTTCATCGCTGTCGATGTCAATCTCCACCTTCTCTGTAACTCTCTGTTTGTCAGGAGTGAAGAGGTTGAGTTGTTTTTCGTATATGTTATACACTCCCTTGAACTTCTGCCCCTGGTTGATGGGCCATGAAAGTGGTCGCACCTTTATTTCGAGTTCCTGTTCGAGTTCGTCAAGGATGTCAAAGGGGTCGCGTCCCTCGCGGTCCATCTTGTTGATGAAGATGATTACGGGGGTGTTTCGCATACGGCAGACGGTCATGAGTTTGCGTGTCTGCGCCTCCACACCCTTTGCGCTATCCACCACGATGATTGCCGAATCCACGGCAGTGAGTGTGCGATAGGTGTCCTCGGCAAAGTCCTGGTGTCCAGGGGTGTCGAGGATATTGACCTTGTAGTCCTTATAATCGAACTCCATGACTGATGTTGACACCGAGATACCTCTTTGTTTCTCGATGTCCATCCAGTCGGACGTTGCCGTCTTCCTTATCTTATTGCTTTTGACGGCACCTGCCACTTGTATTTGTCCACCGAAGAGCAGGAATTTCTCCGTCAGTGTCGTTTTTCCCGCGTCCGGGTGCGATATAATCGCAAATGTTCGTCTTCTTTCTATTTCCTTGTTCATATCTTCTTAATTTTTGGCACGGAAATCCACAGCTTTATTTTTGGCACGGAAAACACGGATTTACACGGAGCTGCGCAAATGAAATCTTTACAGAGCCACGCATCTTATTCGGTGAATATCTTTCGTCTCACTTTCAAAGAATGACCGAAATTAATCAGTAATCCGAGTTCCTTATCACATGCTTTCAAATAATTAATCAACTGCCATTCATGTTCTTGTTTCAAATCTTTTACTGCTTTCAATTCAACGATAATGGTATCTTCGATAAGCATATCAGCAATATAGTGTCCAACTTTTTCTCCTTTATAATAGACATCTATTGTTTTTTGGCATTCACACTTAATTCCACACCTTTTTAATTCCTTATAAAGAGCATTACCATAAACAGCTTCCAAGAATCCAAATCCCAAAGTCTTGTGTACTTCCATCGCTGCATGAATAATTCTATCTGTTAAATTCTCGTATAACATAAAAACAGTGTTAATCCGTGTTTTCCGTGCCTAAAAAAATCAATCTGTGGATAACAACAGTCGGATGCATTTCTCCAGCGACTCCTCCCAGTAGGGGATTTCGATGCCGAAGGTCTGCTTGATCTTGCTCTTGTCGAGCACACTGTAGGCGGGACGGTTGGCAGGAGTGGGATACTCGGAGGTGTGAAGCGGACGCACATGGCACGACGTGATGCCCGCAATGCGATGGATGGCCTTGGTGAAGTCATACCAACTGATGACGCCCTCGTTGCTGAAATGATATACCCCCGGCACAATGCCCTTGTTGATGGCAGTCATGATGGCGGCGGCAAGGTCGGCGGCATACGTCGGCGTACCAATCTGGTCGAATATCACACCCAGTTCCTCCTTCTCCTTTCCCAGTCTTATCATCGTCTTCACGAAGTTGTTGCCGAATGTGCTGTAGAGCCATGCCGTGCGGATAATCATCGTGCGCTTGCAGAACTTCGACACGCCCAACTCGCCAGCGAGTTTCGTACTGCCATACACACTGTCGGGCGACGGAGTGTCGTCCTCGCGATACGGCCTGTACGACTTGCCGTTAAAGACGTAGTCGGTGGAAATCTGTATCATCCATCCTCCGCGCTTCTCCACGGCGGCGGCAAGATAAGCCGGTGCCACGGTGTTGAGCGACGTGCAGAGCTCCTTGTTGGTCTCTGCCTTATCCACCGCTGTATATGCGGCACAGTTGACGATGCCGTCGATGGCGTTGTTCTCTACGAAGTCCTCTACTGCCTGTTGGTCGGTGATGTCGAGTTCGGCAACGTCGGTATTAAAATATGTGTGCTGGGGATTTTCTTTCTCCAGCAACTGCATCTCGTTTCCCAATTGGCCGTTACAGCCTGTAATCAGTATATTCATAGTTGTATTATTTTATTCAAACTCTAATGGTTCCTCGCGATCCTTGAGATAGTAGTCGTTGAGCATGCCGATGAAGGTGCTTATCTCCTTTACGGCATTCAGCGTCTGCGGAGTGATGTCCTTCTTCTGTAGCCGCAGCATCATCACTCCGTAGAGCGAGTTGAAGCACGTCTCAATCTCGTCCTCACTCTTATCCACCCCACGGTTGCGCAGCTCCACGATAAACGGCAGCACCTTGTAGTAGGCGGCACTGTAGAACGGAAACTTGGTCGAGTCGAGCAGTCGCTTGTGCAGCTCTTCCAAGTTCCACAACGTCACCTTATTTATAGTGATATGCCCCTTCTCGCGGCATCCCTCCTCGTTCATCATCCTGATGAGATTGCCATACCAGTCGGCTTCCTCCTCCTTCTGCTCGTCAGAATAGTCAAACTGTGATATATATTCGCGCCTTATCCTCGACAACTGGCAGTCGAACGCCCTGATGGTGTCCTCCACCTGCCACATATACAAGAGATATTCCGCGATGTTATTCTTTCTAAGTTCGTTGGCGATAAACATTTTGTCCTTCGGAATTAAGAATTAATAATTAAAAATTAAAAATTAAAAAAAGCGATAGAGGTTGGTGACAGTGCCAAGGAGCATAAGCACCGAGCATAGCATCACCACCGCTCCGATAATCTGGTTGATAAGCTTGATGCCGTTGGAGTCAAATTTTCCCCTCACCTTGTCGATGAGCCACGTCAAGCCATACCACCACACGAGCGCAC
>CALZYS010000187.1 GCA_945830345.1 uncultured Prevotella sp. | reverse complement strand
GCGCGACAGAAGGAATATGTGGAAACATTGTTCAAGCGCAAGAGATACCTCAAGGACATCAACTCGGGTAATGCCACGGTGCGTGGATTTGCCGAGCGAAATGCCATCAATGCCCCTATCCAGGGTACTGCCGCCGACATTATCAAGGTGGCGATGATCAATATCCACAACAGATTCAAGAGCGAGGGCATTCGCTCGAAGATGATACTCCAGGTGCACGACGAACTCAACTTCAGCGTCTATCCCGAAGAGAAGGAGAAGGTGGAGAAGATTGTGCTCGAAGAGATGCAGGGCGCATTCAGTATGAAGGTGCCATTGGTGGCTGACTGCGGATGGGGAGAAAATTGGCTTGAGGCACACTGATTTAAATGAAGAATGAAGAGTGATGAATGAAGAATTAAACAATTAAAAAACTATAAATACTTTGATATATAATAAAAATGCAGTAACTTTGCACGCAGATTATAAACGTTTATAAGAAAATGGCATTAAAATGTGGTATTGTTGGACTCCCAAATGTGGGAAAGTCTACACTTTTCAATTGTCTGTCGAGCGCTAAGGCTCAGGCAGCGAATTTTCCGTTTTGTACTATCGAACCCAATGTGGGCGTGATTACAGTGCCCGACGAAAGACTTACAAAATTGGCAGAACTGGTGCATCCAGGACGTATAGTACCCGCAACATGTGAGATTGTGGATATCGCCGGACTCGTGAAAGGCGCAAGTAAGGGTGAAGGACTTGGCAACAAGTTTCTTGGCAACATCCGCGAGACAGATGCTATCATACATGTGCTACGCTGTTTCGAGGACGACAACATCACCCATGTTGACGGCACCATCGACCCGATACGTGACAAGGAAATCATCGACACCGAACTTCAGTTGAAGGACCTTGAAACCATCGAGAGCCGACTGGCAAAGCAGCAGAAGATTGCAGCCATCGGCAACAACAAGGATGCCAAGGTGGAAGTGGCTGTGCTTGAGGCATATAAGGCTGTGTTGGAGCAAGGCAAGAACGCCCGAACTGTGGAGTTTGAGTCGAAGGAAGAACAGGATGCCGCGCGCAATCTCTTCCTGTTGACATCAAAGCCCGTACTGTATGTATGTAATGTTGACGAGGCATCGGCCAAGACCGGCAACGAGTTCACCAAGAAAATTGAGGCTCTCGCCGCCGAGGAAGGTGCCGAGGCTATGGTTATTGCTGCAAAGACCGAAGAAGACATCGCTGAACTGGAATCATACGAGGACAAGCAGATGTTCCTTGAGGAATTGGGACTTGATGAAAGTGGCGTGAACCGACTTATCAAGAAAGCCTACAACCTACTGAATCTCGAGACCTTTATCACTGCCGGAGAGATGGAAGTGAAGGCATGGACATATCACAAGGGATGGAAGGCTCCGCAGTGTGCCGGTGTTATCCACACCGACTTTGAGAAAGGCTTCATCCGTGCCGAGGTAATCAAGTATGACGACTATATCCAATATGGTTCGGAGGCTGCCGTGAGGGATGCCGGAAAACTGGGCATCGAAGGCAAGGACTACGTTGTGCAGGACGGAGACATCATGCACTTCAGGTTTAATGTTTAAAAGAATATGGAACTATACATCAACTGGAACCCGAGTCTCACCACCGTTTTCGGATTGAGATGGTACGGACTCTGCTGGCTATTAGGTTTGCTTGGAGCTTACCTGATAGTCAAGCGTTTGTACAAGCAACAAGGCATCAAGGCCGAACTCTTCGAACCGCTCTTCTTCTATTGCTTCTTCGGAATATTGATAGGAGCGCGACTCGGGCATTGCCTGTTCTATCAGCCCGACTATTATCTCACCTCATTAGGTCATTTCGTAGAGATGATTCTACCCATCCATTTCCTGCCCGAAGGCGGTTGGAAATTCACAGGATAT
Organism: uncultured Prevotella sp.; assembly: GCA_945830345.1. Taxonomy (GTDB): domain Bacteria; phylum Bacteroidota; class Bacteroidia; order Bacteroidales; family Bacteroidaceae; genus Prevotella. The sequence continues at coordinate 1,745 of CALZYS010000187.1, read as the reverse complement.
GAAGGACTTGCAAGTCATGGCGGTACACTCGGTCTGATGATTGCACTGTGGCTTTATGTGCGCAAGACGAAAGTGGGAATATGGACTGTGCTCGACAATGTGGCAATAGCAACTCCGATAGCCGCATTCTTTATTAGAATAGGTAATCTGATGAACTCCGAGATTATCGGTAAGGTGACTGATGTGCCATGGGCTTTCATATTCGAGCGCGTGGATATGATGCCGCGCCATCCGGGACAGTTGTATGAGGCAATAGCCTATGCCATACTGCTGTTCATCGGTTTTGCAGTATATAAGAAATATCCCCAACGAGTGGGCACGGGATTCTATTTCGGACTCTGTCTCACATATATCTTCACAGCCCGCTTCTTCATCGAATTCACCAAGGAAATACAGGAGGAATTCGAGGCCTCTCTCCCACTCGACATGGGACAACTGCTGAGTATCCCATTCGTGATTATCGGCATTGTATGTATGTTTGGATACAAAAGAAAACAAATTAAATAAAACCTAAGAAGTATGACTACAAAATCAATCATTACTACCCTACTCCTGGCTGCCACGATGCATGCTCAGGCACAGATCAAGACCAACGAGGGGATCAGCTATCTGATGAACCAGCCCAAGGACATGTCGGCAGATTTCAGCGATCTCGCTAACACGTATTTCTTTGCCGACAGTCTGGCGGATTTCAATGCCCAAAAAGGCGAAGGCAAGGTGAAGTGGAACCGCTATCGCATTGCCCCTCGACAGGCATTCAACACCAATGGATTCTGGCCTCAGAGACTGCAAATGCTCGACTTCCCGGAAACAGCATACGACAACGATCCACAACTGAAATTCCAAGTGCGCTTCGTGAGTCCGCGAACAGTGCGCATCACCATGCTCACAACCCCCATCGAACCTCGCGACAATGATGCCGACGACATCATGCTATGCGGTGTGCCCAAGGACGACAGAGGGTCATGGAAGATGAGCGAGACCGCCAAGGCTCTCTCCTACTCTTCCGCTTACGGAACAATAGAGATTCAGAAATATCCATGGCGTATCGTTCTGAAAGACAAGAACGGACGCATACTAACAGAGACACGCACCCTTGGCGACAACGACTCCACACAGGTGAAAATCCTGCCTTTCAACTTCATCAAGCGTGGCTCCGACAATTCGCGAAGCATCAATCCCGTGTTCTCACTTGCTCCGCAGGAGAGGATATACGGATGTGGCGAGTCGTTCACATCACTGAATAAGGTGGGACAGAAGGTGCAGATATTCGTCACCGACCCGCAAGGCCCCGAAACACCGGGAATGTACAAGCCCGTACCGTTCTATTTCAGTAATCGTGGTTATGGTATCTTCATGCACACTTCCGCCCCGGTGACTGCCGATTTCGGCAAGAGCTACATCGGTACGCAGAGTCTGTATATGGGTGACGAGAAAATGGACTTTTTCGTATTCTTCGGCGAACCGAAAGACATCCTTAATGAATATACCGAGATAACGGGCAAAAGTCCGATGCTCCCGCTCTGGACATTCGGCACTTGGATGAGCCGCATCACTTATTTCTCTCAGAAAGAGGGACTTGACATTGCATCCAATCTGCGCAAATACAAGATTCCGGCAGATGTAATCCACTTCGACACGGGATGGTTTGGCGTTGACTGGCAGTGCGACTATCAGTTTGCCGCCGACAGATTTGAAGATCCCGTGGCAATGATGAAACAGATGCGCAAGGACGGATTCCATGT
>CALZYS010000186.1 GCA_945830345.1 uncultured Prevotella sp. | reverse complement strand
CGCCGGTGTCATGCTTGTTTGCTATGTCATGTACACCGTGTCGCCCGAGATAATCCTCCAGTTTGGCACCGACAAGCTCTATCTCACGTCCATACTTGTCATACTTGCCATTCTGCGCTACTTGCAGATTTCCTTTGTCGATGAGAAGAGCGGCGACCCCGTTAAGGTGGCACTCTCCGACCGCGCCACTCAGTTAATACTTCTTGCATGGATCTTCTCGTTCCTTGTAATCATCTATTTATAAATGAAAATATGAGAAAGATCTACGCGTTCGACTTCGACGGCACTGTAACCAACTGCGACTCTCTGATAGCCATCATCAGATATGTGAGTGGCAACACGCGACTCGTCGTGTGGATTCTCGCCCGCCTCCACCTGTTGTTGCTGATGAAGGCAGGTCTATATTCCAACAACAAACTCAAGCAGCAACTATGCCGTCATATCTTCGCCGGCATGACCGAAGATGAGTTGAGGTCGCGAGCCGAGACATTTGCTCGAGACAATGCCCACATCATCCGTCCCGAAGCCATGGCTACGATAAAGTCGGCACTTGCCGAAGGCTCCACCGTTTGCATCATTTCAGCCAGTCCGTCGATATGGGTGCGACCCTTCTTCCGTTCCTGCCCAGGCATAGAGTTTCTGTGCACCGAGATGGAGGCAGTCAACGGCATGATTACCGGCAAGTTTATTGGCAGCAATTGCTACGGTCAAGAAAAAGTCAACCGTCTTCTCTCCCGTCATCCCGACAGGGATAAATATGAATTATTAGCCTATGGCGACAGTAGGGGAGACAGAGAACTTCTCGCTTTCGCCGATTATTCACATTACAAACCATTTAGGTCATAACAGTTATGAAGAAAAAAGAGATAAAAGATTCGTTTGGCAAGTTTCTCAATATGTTCAGGATAAAGAAGGAGGAACGCCTTCCAGCATTGGTTGTATTGCTCATGATGGCTGCACTCAATGCCGTCGCCATCAGCAAGTACTACGTCTCATTCAGCAAGACCAATCAGGCTATATGGGGATTGTTCGTCAAGAAATACACTGTGTCGGGATTCGACCCTATCACCTATTGTGTGCTCACCGAGTGGGAACCTAAATACGAGGTTTTCCGCCATCCCCTACTTGCCTATTTCGAATATCCCCTCTACCTTCTCAATCAGGCACTCACAGCGATATTCGACACCAACTGTGCCCAGCTAATAGTAGGCACGATACTTGTCGTGCTGGCATGCTACACGTGGATTTTCCTGTATCGCATACTGAGGGAGATTGTCGGTTTGGTAAGAGCCGACTCCTTAGTCCTTTCGTTTTTCTTTTTCTCCTTTGGCTATGTCATGCTCACACTTATGGTGCCCGACCATTTCGCCGTGTCGATGTTCATGCTTGTCACCTGTCTCTACATTTGTGGCAAGGCGATGCAGAAGGGTCGCCAACTGAAGATATGGCAAACATGGCTCGTGTTTATCTTTACTGCCGGCACTACTCTCAGCAATGGTATAAAGATTTTCCTCGATGCCCTCTTCGTCAACGGTCGCCATTTTTTCCGCCTCAAGTATTTTTTCCTCGGTGTCATCGCCCCGTGCCTCGTCATTTGGGCATTCGCCACATGGGAATTCCGTCAATACACCGTACCCCGCGAGCGGGCTTCCTTGATGAAAAGAATAAAGAAGGGCAAGGAGGAAAGGGCTAAGCACTTTGTCGCATTCTGTGACACCACGTCACTTAAGGACTCCACAGCCATTGCCAAGGCATTCGACCGGAAGATGAAGCAGATAATATATGCCAAATATCAGGCCGACCACAAGCAGCCGTGGCACACCCACAAGGGCAAGCCCATGGGCAAGGGACGCTTTCTGGGATGGACTGACGAGACAACGTCAAGAACCGATGCATTGGTGGAGAACGTGTTTGGCGAGCCGATACAGATCCACAAGGAGTATCTTCTGCAGGATGTCCTTCGTGGCCGTCCTGTAGTGGTTGAATACAAAAATGCCATCAACTACATCGTTGAAGGCATTATTGTCGTATTGTTCGTCATTGGGCTGATATGCGGAATAAAAAGCCGTTTCCTGCAGATGGCATTGTCGGGAGTGGCGTTCGACGCAGCCATACATCTCGGTCTTGGGTTTGGTCTAAATGAGGTGTTTATCATGACCGGTCATTGGATATTCATCCTGCCTCTTGCCATAGCCTGTCTATTCAGGCGCAGCCGTGGCATGTTGCTTGTTGGTCTTCGCACCATGGTGCTGGTAATGACCTGTTTCCTCTTTGCCTACAACATTACACTTCTGACCGACTATTTCCTGTAGAGCAGCTTGCGCAGGTGTATGGGTATATATGCCAGCATCGGAGGCAGCATCACGGCAATGCGGTCTGCCAATGGTATATTTTTCGTTAGCGCATGGCGCAGGTCGTCATAATATGGTGACAACACGCCGAACATTCTGCGGTCAATGAAATTCTCATACATTTTTATTCGGCGCAACGTATAGTAATCTGCAAATTCCTCCCAACGTTCCCCTATGGCGTTTCTGAGCACTTTGTCGTAGGTCTGTTGCTCCTCTATGGTCATGAATCGATCATTTGGCAGCCCCTCCGTGTATATATATACACTATCTGGAATAAACACCACTTTAGGCCGTTTCAACAAATATAGGATCTGCATCAGTATATCCTCACCAGAGCGCACCTCCCTTGGAGTGTCGAGACATCCCTCCAGCCACTCGCGCCTGAATACCACCGCCCATAGCACACAGAAATATGCTGCAGACGACAATAGTTCACGTATCATCCAGTCAGGATCAACAGTTCCCACAATACCTGTTTTCACATGCTTCCCGTAATGGGTATCGTATGTCGCCACCACTTCGTCGGCTCCAGTTATCTCGATGGCATCAAGCAAATCCGAAAGCCCTTGTGGTTTCATTATGTCGTCAGCATCCACAAACGTGACATACTTGCCCTTGGAATTTTCAAGTCCTATGCGTCGGGCAGCAGTCACTCCTCCATTATTAACGTGCAACACTCGCAGGTTGTGGTATCTGCGTGCCATGTCATCACATATTGCACCCGACCCATCCGTGCTGCCGTCATCAACTGCAATCACCTCAAACGACTCCACATCTTGTTCGAGCACACTTTCAAGACACAGCTCCACATACTCTGCCTTGTTATATATTGGAATGATGACTGAGATGTCCATTTAAAAGAATTAAAAATTAAAGGATTAAAGAATAAAAAAATGGGCAAAGCCGCATGGCAGCTCCAGTGCAGCGCACGTCAGTGCGCTGTCGTGATAATCATCTCCGCCGCACAATTGCCCAGCGCTTCATATCCCGCGGGATTCAGATGCAGCCAGTCCATCTGGTATTTCTCCATTACCTCTGATGGTGCTTCCTGATTGCGCACCACGGCGTCAAAGTCGAGCACTCCGTCAAATGCCTTCGACTCCCTAATCCACTTGTTGATATACTGTCGTGCAGCCTCGCGGAAGGGGTCGCCGTTGTCATAGAAACTCTTGAAATATGGTGAAATGGTGGCTCCGTATATCTTCATGCCGCGGTCGTGCGCCTTCTGTATGAACTCCTTATAACATTCTATTATCTTCTTTGCCCTCTTCTCTGCGTCGCCATTAGTGCCTCCGAGGTCGTTGAT
>CALZYS010000185.1 GCA_945830345.1 uncultured Prevotella sp. | reverse complement strand
GGATATAACCGAGGTCATCATTGGAACCACGCTTTGACTGAACGCCTGCATGACCAGACATTCCGTTCCAGTCCCACCAACCGCCACTCTGGTAAGCACCGAGATACATGTAATAGTCATCGATACCGAGGTCGGTCACCAAGTCGCTATAACTTGCGCTGAGCACGAGGTCGTTGAATGCACTGTCCTTCATGAAGTTCTCGTTAGCGATGTTCCATCCGAGAGTGAACGAGGGAGAGAAACCTGCACGCTTGCCTTCGGGGAGCTTGGCTGACCAAGGTGCTGCGAGAGCGAAGTCGGCATAATACTTGCGGTCGTAGTTGTAACCGAGCTGAAGACCGAGGTTGGCGTTAGACACCTTGTGATATACACCAGACTCAGACTGCTGATAACCATTTGCAACGAGCATTGCATTTACATTATGCACATTGCCGAATGTGCGTGCATAGTCGAAGTGGGCATTGAAAGCAATTGTCTGGTTGTCTGTAGAACCTGAAATATTCTGTACACCAGAGTGCTTGTCAACAGTGTCGTATGTGTTGAGAGCCACAATCACGTCCTTGCCATTATATTCACTCCAGGTCGGGGTGAATGTGGCATAAGTGTCATTGAATGACGAGGTGTAGGCAGTACGATAATCCACAGCAACCATTGCATGGAAGCTCAGACCCTTTGTGATTGAGTTGAGATCAACATCAACACCTGAGTCAAACTGGAACTGACGGCTTGTCCATGTGTTCTTGCCGGCAAAGTAATAGTCGGCGAAAATATTACTGAGGTCTGTCTGCGAACCACCGAGGAAGCAACCGTTGAGATAGTTCTTTGTAGTGCCGATAAGGTCCATTGCCTGCTTTGAGTTCTCGTCGATATAAGACAGAGGAATCAGCGGAGCCACACGGTTGGGACGGAATGTGGCAGCCTTTTCCCAATACGAACCACCATTAGCCGACTTGGAGTTATAATAAGTGGCATTGGCATTTACGTATGCATTGATGAAGTTGTTGAGCTTAATGTCAACATTACCACGCACATTGAAACGGTCAACATAGTTGTTGGCTGCCTCGCCCACCTTCAGGAAGTCGCCCTGGCGATAGTAACTCACATTGGCATAGAACTTGGCACGGTCATTGCCACCCTCAATCTCGGCTGTCACGTCAGTGCGGTTATAGCTCTTTTTGATGAACTCAGAAGAGTAGAACTCCACATCGGGATAGCGATAGGGATTTGCGCCAGAGGCGTACTTGGCTATTGTCTCAGGAGAATAAAGAGCTGTAAGTCCATCGTTGGCGCGGGCCTCGTTATACAAATACATATATTCGGCAGAACCGAGATACTCTGGATATGACTTGGCGACAGCCCAACCAGTATTGGCACGTACATTCACCGAAAGACCATTGTTCACCTTACCACGCTTTGTGGTGATGAGAATGGCACCCTTTGCAGCCTTGCTACCATAGAGAACAACAGCCTGAGCACCCTTGAGGAAGGTGATTGACTCTATTTCGTCTGGCTTCACGTTGTTAGCTTCACGGGGCACACCGTCGATGAGCACAAGCTGGTCGGTATATCCCCACATTCCGGCTCCATTGTAACCGGACACATAGCCCTGCATGTTGTCAAGACTATAGGTATTGTAGTTCTTCTCGGTCAACTCTCTGTAATTGACTGTAGATACACCACCCATGATGTCCTGTTTTGCCACCTTGCGGAAAGCCACATTGACAAGAGTGCTGTCTTCAGCCGTCTCCTGCGCCGATACGGGTGCAGCGGCACAGATGGCAAGAAGTGCGAGAAGATTCTTTGATATCTTGTTCATAATTATTCTTTCGTTTTCATTAACATTTTGTTACCTTATTACCATCCGGGGTTCTGTCCGAAGTCTGCATAGAGATAAACATCGTCATTCTTCAATGGGAACAAATAGTGTCTCTTGCTGAACTGGCGCTCAACAATCACCTTTTCGCTCCATCCTGTAACCTCGGCATCACGTGGGTCATTCTTCGAATAGTCGAAATTACCTACACGACGGAATTCCTGTGAGGTCTTGATGTTGTAAGGATACTCTGTGAGAAGCAACCAGCGCTGGAGGTCGTTCCAACGGAAGCCCTCGAAGGCAAGCTCGCAAGCACGCTCGCGACGAACCTCGTCGATGAACTTCTTCTGGTCGGCGGTAAACTTATCTGCTACATGGGCTGCACCTACACGGTCGCGTAACACGTTGATAGCCTCAACTGCGGTCTTGCCATATTTGCTGCTCTTATAGCTTGCGCCCTGTGCAGCTGCACCAGCTTCTGCATACATCAGGTAGATGTCAGCTACGCGCATATAGGGGAGATAGGTCTGAAGAGCACCACCCCAGTTGTACATACCGTCATACTTGTTGCACTGGTGAGGAACGAGCTTCTGACAGAAATATCCTGTACGAGAACCATTGTTAGCATCGCGCATCAACTCAGCTGTAGGATCGGTACCATTGGCTGACTGAAGCGGCAGATACTGATAAACCTTGTCGTCCTTACTCGGGTCGTTGTTGATAAACTTGAATCCGTCGAACATGATGTCATGATAGAATCGTGGGTCACGATCCTTGAAAGGATGTGTCGGGTCGAAACCTGACTCTGGATCATCAAGAGGCAGACCATTAGCCATACCGTATGCATAGTTGATATAGTTGGCAGTAGGCATGTGGATAACAGCATCGTGCTCAACAAGACCGCTGATCTTCGGTCCCCAAAGCTTGGAGAAGTTCCAGTTAGAACCATTGTTATCAGGCATAGGGCCACGCATAATAGCCTCAACAGTACCAGGCATCTGCCAGTTCTTACCTGTGGTATAGAAGATGTCAGAGAAGCTGGTAGTGCTGGCATTCTTGTCCATTATGTGGTTGTAGATGTCAGAATATACATACTCTGCAAGAGCGTAAGGAGTTGTTCCACCCTCAATAAGGCTCAGAGCCTCACCAAGAGCGTCGGCAGCACGCTTTGCCAACTCTGCATCATACTGATAGGTAAGGGTGAAGTTGCCCGAACCTGTTGATGCACCATGCACATTGAAAGGAGAAGCTGCATAGAGGAGCACCTTGCCAAGGTATCCAAGAGCGCAAGCCTTGGTGATACGCAGGTCGTTGTGTCCCTTTGTGCGCAAACCGGCAGGATGGTTATCCCAGTTGGCAGGCAGCAGGTCGGCAGCGCGACGATAGTCGGCAGCACACTTCTCAGCACACTCTTTGAATGAGAGGCGCGGCAGATTCAATTCGTCGCTTGGCTCAAATGCCTTGTCAACGTAAGGCAGACCACCAAAGAAGTTCATCAGCTCATTGTGCCACCATGCACGGAAGAACAGAAGCTGTCCTTCAAGAACATTCTTCTCGTCAGCAGAACCCTGGAACTTGTCGAGGTTCTCAAGACCGATGTTGCAGTGGCGAATGCAGTACCAAGCGTGCTCCATTGAGTGAGCATACTTGTCAGAACTCGTTGGGTCTGGATTGTCTGCATGCAGGAAATGCTGGTTGTTGCTATACCAGTTACGATAGTTACCAAGGTCCATCTGATGAGTAAGGTGAGAGTCACCCAGACCGGCATTCATAATCTCATCATCACCCCAGTTGAACGTACAGCACCACATGTTTGACTCCTTGTTAGGAATACAGTTGTAGTTAAGCTCTA
>CALZYS010000184.1 GCA_945830345.1 uncultured Prevotella sp. | reverse complement strand
CCCTTGTTTGTACCGATAGGGGCAGCAAGTGGCATCACCGTGGCGGCACCCGCCTCGGCCAATCGCTTACACAACACGGGGTCGGCTTGGCAATAGGGCAACACCACGAATCCCTCCTTCACCAACTCCTCAGTGGCTTTGAGTGTCTCCACGGGGTCGGGCAGCAGATAGCGCGGGTCAGGGTGTATCTCAAGTTTAAGCCAGTTGGTGCCGAATGCCTCGCGTGCCATCTTTGCGGCAAACACTGCCTCCTCGGCATTGCGTGTGCCCGACGTGTTGGGCAGCAGTTGTATTCCTGGTTTGGCGATATGCTTCATCATGTCGTCATCGTCGTTGCCAAGTTCTATGCGCTTCATTGCCATAGTCACCATCTCTGTTTCAGATGCCTCGATGGCCTTAGCCATGAGGTCGTTGCAACTGAATTTTCCCGTTCCGAGAAACAGGCGGGAATTAAATTCCTTGCCTGCAATAATCAATTTTTCCATTTCTTTATTCCTTATTATAATTATGCATCACATCTTTATTATTTTACCACAGAGTTTAAGAGATTAAGAGTTTTTGAATTATGAAAGAGATTGAATGCCTTTGGCATTTAGATTTCTCAGAGGGCTGCGCTTATGTCTGCCGAATGAAGGCTCTGCGTCCTCCGTCGCTTGCGACTAACTCTAAAAATCATAAATCTCTTCAACTCTTTTTCTCTGTGGTTTAAAATAACTCCTTAAAGTCTTTTATAATTAAATAAGGGGGTGCTAACTGTAAGAATCACGACATATCCCTGCGCCGGCATTATCCGTATCAGGTTCCATGGGTATAATCTCAGCCTGAACAAACGATCAAGCACCCCTCATATTCTATTTTTGTTTTATTTACTCGTCTCAAGTCCACTGCGCTTCGGTCGCTTATACGAGCGATAGTCATCGAGCGGTATCTCGATGTCAGGCTCTTCGAGCACGCCTTCGTGTGGCAGTCTGAACTTTAGATAGCGTATGTTTAGTCCACGCTCTATCCACTGCGCCTCATAGTAGGTCTGAATGCTGAGGATGGTGAGCGTCTGGGCGTCGAATCCCTCGGTGTGATACAGGTCTTCGGTACGGAAGAGCACGGGCAGATGGTTGCGCTCCACCATATATGTGGTATATGTGAAGAGGAAGTTGGAGTCGGTCTTCACATGAATGACGCCCCCATCGCTCAGGAATCTGCGATAGCGTTCCATGAAATAGGTGCTCGACAGTCGCTTGCGCGGGTTCTTCATCTGGGGGTCGCTGAACGTAAGCCATATCTCCTGCACTTCGTCGCGGTCGAAGAATCGGTCGATCACCTCGATGTTGGTGCGCAGGAAAGCCACGTTCTTCAGTCCCTCCTCCAAAGCCTGCTTTGCTCCGGTGTAAATACGCGCGCCCTTGATGTCAACCCCTATGAAATTGACGTCGGGAAAGAGTTTTGCCAACCCTACGGTGTATTCACCCTTACCGCATCCTAATTCAAGCACTATGGGGTTGTCGTTATGGAAATACTCCCCACGCCAATGTCCTTTCATGGCGAAGGGAGTATTGTCGATAACTGAATAGGGATACTGGAAGACGTTGCTGAACGTCTCCATCTCGGCGAATTTCTGAAGTTTGCCTTTTGACATCCCGTATTACTTTCCAGCCAAGGGTGAAGCCTGTGTATAGGTACGTGCACCAAGCTCCTTGTCGAGCATATACAGACCGTAACCGTTGTCCTTGATCATCTTGATGTTGTCGATGTAGCCCTGGGCGGTTTCCTCTTCCTCCACCTGCTCGTCGATAAACCACTTCAACATGCTTGTTGTGGCATAGTCGTTCTCGGCAACGCTGAGGGCGTAGAGGTTGTTGATCAGACCAGTAACCTTCTGCTCGTGAGCCAAGGTGCTCTCAAACACGTCGAGGATGTTCTCCCATGATGTCGGCACTGCCTCAATGGGCTTCAGGTCAACCTTGCCGGCGCGCGAAATGACATAGTTGAAGAAAATCTTGGCGTGATCCTGCTCCTCCTGGAACTGAACCTCAAACCACTTTCCCATTCCGGGATTTCCGTTTGCGTGGCACCATGCTGCCATTGACAGATAAAGATATGCCGACCACAACTCGGCATTAATCTGGGCATTAATAGCCTCTTCTACTTTCTTGTTTAACATAGCCGTAATATTTATATTTTAATTAATTTATAATTCCTCATTCAATAACCACCGTCGTCCATCCGTGCTTGTCTTCCTCGGTGCCATACTGTATGCCACGCAGCAGGTTGAACAGCTTCTCGCTCACGGGACCGGGTTTCTCGCCGAATACATAGCTCTTGCCCGTCTCGATGTCGTCGATGCGGGATATTGGCGAGATGACAGCTGCCGTACCGCAAGCGCCTGCCTCCTCGAATGTCTCGAGTTCCTCCTCGGGGATATGCCTTCTCTCCACCTTCATGCCTAGGTCCTCAGCGAGCTGCATAAGACTCTTGTTGGTGATTGACGGCAGGATGGAAGTAGATTCCGGGGTGATATATGTATTGTTCTTTATACCGAAGAAGTTGGCGGCACCAGCCTCGTCGATGTATTTCTTCTCCTTGGCGTCGAGATAGAACTCGCAGGCATAACCCAAGTCGTGGGCCTTCTTGTTGGCAAGCAGCGATGCTGCATAGTTGCCTCCCACCTTATATATACCTGTGCCGAGGGGAGCCGAACGGTCGTGATCGCGGATGATGACGTATGGATTGGCAAAGAAGCCACCCTTGAAGTAAGGACCCACGGGAGTGACGAAGATGAGGAAGAGATACTCGTTGGCAGGATGAACTCCCACCTGAGCACCTGTACCCACCAACAACGGACGGATGTAAAGTGTGGCTCCGCTCTCGTATGTAGGAATCCATTCCTGGTTGAGTCTCACCACCTTCTTCACCATTTCCTCAAACAGCTCAGTGGGCACCTCGGGCATCAGTATGCCGCGGCATGTGCTCTGAAGTCGCTTGGCATTTTCGTCCATGCGGAACACGCGCACCTTACCATCGGGACATCTGTAAGCTTTCAGTCCCTCAAACGCTTCCTGGCCGTAGTGCAGACAGGTGGCTGCCATGTGCATGTTGATGTATTCGTCGGAGCAAACTTCTATTTCGCCCCACTTGCCGTCGCGATAGTAGCAACGCACGTTGTAGTCTGTACGTCTGTATCCAAATGACAGACTCGCCCAATCCAAATCTTTCATATTCTTATGTTTTTTCTTTTTTATTGTTCTTTCAAACTGCAAAAGTACACATAATAATTGTAATATGCAACTTTTTCGCCGTTTTTTTGTTTTTTTAAATATTCTTATGCGCAGCCAAAGCATAGCTTTACGTCAGCTAAAGCCGTGCTTTAGGTGAGCTAAAGCACGGCTTTATTTCGTCTAAGGCTCCCCCAACATCTCCACAATCGCCTCCACCTGGCGCGGCGTCCACGTGCGCGCCTTGGGGTTGTCGGTCAGTTCGGCGAGCTTTTTCTTCAACTGTGGACAGTTGTCTATCCACCTCTTCAGTTTGTTCCATGCCGACAGGGCAAGCAACGTCGGGAAATACGTCTGTGCCAACTCCATGCGCCCGTAGGTGCGGATTTTGAATTCTTGTTGTCTCATCTTACTTAAAAATTAGTTTAACTTATTGAAAATCAATGTTATATCCTACAATATTCCATAACTCACCAATGCG
>CALZYS010000183.1 GCA_945830345.1 uncultured Prevotella sp. | reverse complement strand
GAATTATTATATTATATATTATATTATAATATAATATATAATATAATAATTATAATGTAAAGCTATATGTCATAGTAATCACGTCTGAAAAACGATTTCTATGACAAAATGACAAATGACAAAATGACAAAATGAGATTTGAGGCATTGCCTCATTGAGCTAAAACTGCTCAGTTATATAATAATGTGGTAATCTCAGACGTAGCACCTGAAAATCTCAGACTATAGAAAAAAAATCTGAGACGTGGCGCAGAGGGACACGACACGTTGAGGGTTGCGCAATGGCTGCTGGCGGGACGTCCACGCTCCCAGTGGCGTCCGCGATGTTTTATGTTGTGGATAAACAACTCGCAATAACTCGCAAGTTTATGCCGATTTGTGACGTTTCGGGAATTGGGGGATTATAATAGCATTACCTTTGCATTCAGAAAATCAGCCCCTCCCCCTAATCTCCCACGAGGGGGAGGAGCTAAGTAGATGTCATTTGATAATAATTCCGCCATTGGGCTGGATAGTGATCCTTGCCTTGCCCTTGGCATCCACCTTGATCTTGCCGAGAGTGGATTCGGGCCACAGACTCTTCTTCGACGGTTTGTCGTAGTAGTATGCCGCTGTGGAGGCTGCGAACATTGGGATGTTGATGTCGAGTTTCAATGGTTCTTTCGTGGCGTTAAGACCTACGACATACCATTTGTCGCCACTGCGGCGAGCCATCACGACATACTTGCCGGGATAGCCGTCGATGAATCGGGTTTCATCCCATGAGGTGGGCACTTCGCGCAGGAAGTCGAGTTCCATCTGTGGCAGGTCGGTGAGGTTGTTGGGTTGCATGGCGATGCACTGCACACTGGTCTGAATCACGATGGAAGCTGCCATTTCGAATATGTCGGAGGTATAGCGGCGATGGCGACTCTTGTTGTCGGGCGACATGTAGCGGTTCATGATAGTTCCACCCCAATCCATCGATGCCACGGCATTGCGGCAGAAAGGATGCATCGTCAGTTCAAAACCTTCGTTGATGGCGTGATGCTCGTTGAAGAATGTGTTCTCCGATGCCAAAACTGCCTCGCTCGCCACATAGTTGGGATACATCCTCTCCCATCCGCGCGGAAGGGTGCAACCGTGGAAGATTACCTGAATACCGAAGTCGTTGGCATCGGTGAGGATGTCCTCGTAGAGTTGCATGGTGTGCTGCTTGTCGCCGGCAAAGAAGTCAACCTTGATGCCCTTCACACCGATACTCTTCAGCCATGCCATCTCCTTGCGGCGGGCAAGGGTTGTGTTCATGCACTGCTTGGGTGTTTGTGGGGCATCGCTCCAGGCTCCGTTGCTGTTATACCACAGCATTAGGCTCACTCCCTTGCTTTGGGCATATTTGCTCAGTTCGACAATCTTGTCGCGACCAATCTGCGCGTCCCACCAGTTATCCACAAGCACGTATTCATAACCCATAGCCGAGGCGAGGTCGATGAACTTCACCTGATCTTGATAGTTGATGGATGAGTCCTGCCATATAAGCCAGCTCCATGTGTATCGTCCGGGGCGATAGTCGATGGAAGCGTCGTATTTCTGTTCGACGACATCGGTAGAGATAGTAGTCTCGACAATAGGACGGAGGTCGCTGCCCACAGTGATAGTGCGCCAGGGAGTGGCTCCGGGCAATGCGAGAGCCGCGTCGGTAGTGCCATGCCCGTTGGCTTCGCCAGGCATTGGGAAGGCGATGCGATAGGAGCCAAGCCCCCCGAAGCCCCCCCTCTGACTCCCCTGAGGGGGAGGATGGGCTGCGCATTATATAGTCGCTTAGATGACTGCCTACATACTTGCCGTCAACTCCAGTCTCTGAAATAAGTACCCATGCCGCATTGGACATCCCCCCTCGGGGGGCTTGGGGGGGCTGCACCTTAAACAGGCACGGGAAAGTGTATCCCTCGCCATACGTCGACTTGTCGGTGAGCGGAGCGTCGGGCTTGTATTCCTCCTCATAACTCGGTTTGGTGCGCATCCATCCCACCATCGGACTCGACTGAGGACATATAAAAGAGGTGGTGCCGTCGGGGAAGGCGAATGACGTTGCCTCTTCTTTGATAAGAATACTTGCCGTCTTGCCCCACTGCGGCATTGAGTAGCGGAATGCGATGTTGTTGTCCGACACACGGAATGTCACCGTCATCTCGCGATTTTGCTTATCGGCGTATGTGGCATTGAGTTCGTTGGCACGATATTCCACATTGCGCGCCTTGATGTTGCGAATGCTATAGCTGTCGCTCACCTGGCGGGTGGTTGATGTCTTGAAGGAGAGTCCACGAGAGAAATCACCCACATTGGTGATGAGTCCTAAGCGCGAAGGCTTGACAGCCTCCATCCCGTCGTAAGTGACGGCATAGGTGGGCATGCCATTGTTATCGTTGAGTGTGACAATTAGTCGTCCGTCGGGCGATGTCACTTTCAGGTCTTCTGCCTTGGCGGCAAATGCGAAAACCGCCATCAGCATCGAGGTAATCAGTAGTTTTTTCATAATTTGATAATAATTAGGTTGTATTATTTTCGGTGCAAAGTTAAGGAAAGAAAATGAATTAGCAAATAATAAATATACATCTTATCACAAAAAAACTTAATATTATTGCCAAATATGGTGGAATTATAGAAATATAATGTAACTTTGCACGAAATATAGAATAAGGAAACAACAACAACCAAGAAAAGAAATATGAAAAAGAAACTGACTAAGGTGCTCGTACTCGGTTCGGGTGCCCTGAAAATCGGACAGGCAGGAGAGTTTGACTACTCTGGTTCACAGGCTCTGAAGGCTTTGCGCGACGAGGGTATCTCGTCGGTGCTCGTCAATCCGAACATTGCCACTATCCAGACATCCGAAGGTATTGCCGACAAGGTGTATTTCCTTCCAGTGAACACACATTTCGTCACAGAGATTATCCGCAAGGAGCGTCCCGACGGAATCCTGTTGGCTTTCGGAGGGCAAACCGCCCTCAACTGCGGTACTGAACTCTATCAGAACGGTACGCTCAAGGAGTATGGCGTAGAAGTGTTGGGTACATCAGTTGAAGCAATCATGAACACCGAGGACCGCGACCTCTTCGTGCGCAAGCTCAACGAGAAGGAGCTGAAGACTCCAGTGAGCCAGGCTGTGGAGAACATGGAGGATGCACTCGCTGCCGCCAACCGCATTGGATTCCCCGTGATGATTCGTTCGGCATACGCCCTCGGCGGTCTCGGTTCGGGTATCTGCCGTGACGAGGCTGCATTCCGTGAATTGGCAGGTAGTGCGTTCACCTTTGCCCCGCAGATTCTTGTGGAGGAGTCGCTCAAGGGATGGAAGGAGATTGAGTTTGAGGTTATCCGCGATGCCAACGACCACTGCTTCACCGTGGCTTCGATGGAAAACTTCGACCCCCTCGGAATCCATACGGGAGAGTCAATCGTTGTGGCTCCCACCTGTTCGCTCACCGATGAGCAGGTGAAGATGCTTCAGGAGATTTCAATCAACTGCGTGCGCCATCTTGAAATAGTAGGCGAGTGCAACATCCAGTTTGCCTTTAATGCCGAGACCAACGACTACCGCATCATCGAGGTGAACGCCCGTCTGTCTCGTTCTTCAGCACTTGCATCCAAGGCTACGGGTTATCCTCTCGCCTTCGTGGCTGCCAAGATAGCCCTTGGCTATACGCTTGACCAGATTGGCGAGATGGGAACACCCAACTCGGCATACGTGGCTCCGCAGCTCGACTATATGATTTGTAAGATTCCGC
>CALZYS010000182.1 GCA_945830345.1 uncultured Prevotella sp. | reverse complement strand
TGAAAGATGCGCCCGTACAGACGGAGGTTATCAGCCGTCAGGCATTGAAGAATTTCGCAGGACGTTCTATTGAAGATATCCTGTCGCAACTGTCGTCGTCGTTTGACTTCGAGCAGGGAGACATGGGTTCGCAAATGCAGATGAACGGATTGGGAAATTCGTATATCCTTATTCTCATCGACGGGAAAAGGATACATGGCGATGTGGGAGGAGAGAACGACCTCGGACTTATCGACCCAAACAATATCGAACGAATAGAGATTGTAAAGGGAGCCTCGTCGGCACTTTATGGTAGTGACGCCATTGCAGGAGTGATAAACATCATAACGCGAAAGCATGACGAAGGACTGATGGTGGAGAACAAAACCAGATATGGCACACATAATGACGTGCGGCAGCATAACGGTGTGGCACTGAGATGGGGCAAGATAAGTTCATACACCAATTTCCAATTGCAGCACAACGATGGTTGGCAGAACACAGCCACTGAATATACACCATCATCGGCTGCCCCCGTCACCGACTCCAAGAGCAAGACAGCCAATGAGTTTACCAATTGGCAGATAGCCGAGCGATTGTCTTGGAATCCCACTAAGGCGATGGAATTGTATGCCGAAGGTTCGTGGTATCAGAAAGGTATATACCGCGAGAGTGGCAAGTATCCAAAGTATGACGTATATAATTACGACCTGAAATACAAGAATGCAGCTGCAACAGCAGGAATGAAGTGGACAACAGGCAGGGGCGACCTTGTTACAGCGGATATCAGTTGGAACAAGCATGCTTATTATCATGCCTTTACATCAACAACCCTTGCCGAGGGATTTGACGAAAAAGGAAATTTCATTCTCGACTATCCCTATTTTGCAGGTCAGAAACTGCTGATGAGCAATCAGGAGCGCACAATGCTGAATGTGAAGGGTGTGTTTGCCCTTACCAACACCAATAAGCTCAGTGCGGGACTTGAGGCGAGATACGATTATCTCGAAGCGCCGGCAAGTATTAAGGGACAGACGGCAAGCGACAATACCGAGGCTATATATTTGCAGGATGAGCTGCAACTAATAAAAATGTTGCATATAACGGCAGGATTGCGCCTCAACCGCAACGAGAGTTTCGGTTGGCGACTGACCCCTAAACTCTCGGCAATGCTTAAGGTAAGAGACTTACGTATAAGGGCATCGTGGAGCCAAGGTTTCAAGACACCTACATTGAAGGAGCTCAACTACCAATATGCCCGCGATATGAACGGCATGATTCTCTTTCTCGGCAATCCGAACCTCAAACCTCAGACATCCAACTATTTCTCGCTCAATGCAGAATATACCATAGGTCATTTCAATATCTCCGCAACGGGGTATTATAATAAATTGGGCGACATGATAACTCTCGTAACCATCCCTAATTCAGAAGCTCCCGACGTATATCGTGAGCAATATGGCGAGATGTTGAGTAAAGTGCGTAGATATATGAATATGGACAATGCGAAGACCTTTGGAGCCGACGTGACATTGAGATACACCACCGACAATCTGTCCTTGGGAGCAGGATACAGTTATCTTGACACCGATGCCAACATTTTCGACACCACCCACGACAAGATGATTAATGTGGTAATTGACGGTATGGCACACCATAAGGGTAACATCTTTGCCACATGGAACCACAATATATCACCGTCATACAATCTTGGCATTGGACTATATGGCAAATTCTCGACAAAAAGATACTATCAAACCAATGGAGACGGCAAGGGCTATCAGATATGGCGACTGACTACGACACACGATATTGGGAAGTCGCATGGAATGGCATATAGGATAGAGGCTGGCATAGATAACATCTTTAACTATGTTGACCGTACTCCCCACGGACTTCATCTTGGCACCAATACATCAGGCACTACACTGTTTGCCTCGCTTACAATAAGATTTTCACAGGGAAAGAAGATAAACAACATTATTAATAAAAATAAAAATTATAAAGACAATGAAGAAGATTAAGTTTTTTGCAATGTTGATTGCAGCCGCAATGATGAGCATATCATTCACGGCATGTAGTGACGATGACGACAACAGTGGTAGTATTTCAAACACAGAGCGTTATCAGCAAGAAGTGGATGCCACCGTTAAGGCACAGAAGCAGAACACCAAGGCAATCCTGCTCGTTGCGTTTGGTTCCACATGGCAACAGGCCTACGATGCCTTCGACCTCACCGTGAGCGAATACAAGAAGGAATTCCCTGGCTACGACGTGTATCTCTCTTTCTCGTCTGCCATCTGTATCAACCGTGCCATGGCAGCCGAAAACACCGACGCACGTTCTTTTTATGAACCTAAATACTGGCTCGAAGCTTTCGGACGTGTAAAGTATGATGAGATTATCGTTCAGTCGATGCAGGTGATACCTGGCGAGGAATACACTCGCGTTATCAATGCCATGAAGGACTTCGCCAATAATTCCAACGGCGACCTCGATGACGACTATCTTGCCAATATGACCCTCAAGCTCGGCTATCCCCTGTTGGCTGAATATCCTGCCGACGTGAACGCCCTGGCAAAGGTGATTGACACCAACTTCTCCAGCTATGCCCAAAAGGGAGCTATGCTGCTGATGGGACATGGAAATCCCGATACCTACGACACTTACAAGGCAAATGTGCGCTATACCCAATTGGAGGAAGCCTTGCAGGCTATCAATCCCAACTATTATGTAGGAACAGTAGATATGAAGGAGAACTTCAAGACCCACGTATATGAGCGTATGCAGGCTAATGGCCTTACCTCAGGTAATGTTTATTGTGCCCCGTTGATGTCAATTGCGGGTGATCATGCCCACAATGACATGGCAGGAGACGATGATGCTTGGGACAACGGATATGAGTATAATGACGAGGGTGAGGTGGAAGACACAAGTTGGAAGAATTATTTCCAACACATGGGCTACACAATAGATGCCAACAGCTATACCGACACCAACGGAACAGTGAAGGGTCTATTGGAGTTTGCCAATGTGCGTGCGCTCTATAAGGCACATACAAGAAATGCCGAGACTGTGGATTACTATCACTCGAAGAATCCGGAATGATGGAAATATTGAAAAATTGAAATATTGAAAAAGAATAGTTTTATTTGGATAATTGCTGTCGCCATGCCGTTGACTGCCCATGCGCAGATACATAAAAAAAGCGACACGACAAATGTTTATAAGACAATGAGCCTCAATCCCGTCGTAGTGACGGGATCGGGGCATCATCAGCGTTTGGGAACTGCTGTAACTCCCGTACACGTAATCACGGCAAAGGAAATAAGTGAACAGGGTATATCAACTTTTGCTGATGCCCTTACACGCACAATGCCTCAGATTTCAATGGCCCCCAACTCGATGGGTTCGCAGTTGAGGCTCAACGGGTTGGGCGGCAAGTATATACTTGTGCTCATCAACGGAAGAAAACTGAGCGGAGAGATATCCAACAATGCCGACCTGCAGCGCATCAATATGTCGAGAGTGAAACGAATAGAGGTGCTCGACGGGGCTGCCAGTTCGCTCTATGGTAGCGATGCCATAGCCGGAGTTATTAATATTATCACCGAACAGCCTACGAGTGAACTTGTAAGCGTCACTTCAGACACGAGGGTTAGTGGAGAGGGCCAGTTGACGGAGAGTGTAAACCTTGACATCTTCTCCAACGGCTTCGGTTCATACACCTCGTTCAGTCATGACCGTGCCGACAGTTACCGAATTAATGACTACGAATATGTAAGCGGTGAGGAAG
>CALZYS010000181.1 GCA_945830345.1 uncultured Prevotella sp. | reverse complement strand
GGCAGGAACGGAGTGCATCCCTCTGCCATCTGCAGGTTCTCGACAAATGAGAACGAGAACGACTGGGTGTAATATCCGAAGATAAGAATACCGATGAGGAAGAAGAGGTCGGCGAAACGAGTCACGATGAACGCCTTCTTCGAAGCGGCGATGGCGGGCTTGAGCGGATAGTAGAAGCCGATGAGCAGATAAGAGCTGACACCCACGAGCTCCCAGAAGAGATACATCTGGAAGATGTTGGTGGCAACAACGAGTCCGAGCATCGACATGGTGAACAGCGAGAGGAAGGCGTAGTAGCGCTGGAATCCGTGCTCGCCGTGCATATATCCGAAGCTATAGATATGCACCATCAAGCTGACCGTGGAGATGACAACGAGCATCATCGCCGAAATCGGGTCGATCATGAAGCCGAGGTCGAAGTGAAGCTGACCAAGCGGCAACCATGTGAAGTTGAAAGGCACGATGGTGGGGTAGGCACCGTCGGCGCAGCGATCAGCGAAGAAATAGCTGAATGCCGTGACATACGAAAGCACGGTGACGATGGCGAGCGACGCGGTGCCGATCAATCCAGCCGTCTTGTGCGACATCTTCATGCCCGCAAGTCCGAGAATAACGAACGAGAACAGGGGCAGAAGGAGTATGAGATAAACAAAACTATAATCCATATACCAATCGCTTAATATTTAAGGTTTTCAATACTGTTCACCTGGTCGCTGTTGAAGCGGCGGTAAACATTGATGATAATCGCAATCGCAACGGCACTCTCGGCTGCGCTCACACCGATGGAGAAGAGGCTCATGAACATGCCCTCAAACTGTCCGGGGAAGAGCAGGCGGTTGAATGCCGCAAAGTTCAGATCGACGGCGTTGAGCACCAGCTCAACCGAGATGAGCATGGCAATCAGGTTGCGGCGGGTGATGAAGCCGAACACGCCGATGAAGAACAACAGTGCGCTAAGCACGAAATAGAAATCTACTGGTATCATAATCACTTTGCCTCCTCTTCTTTACGTGCTACAACAATACCACCGATGATACATGCCAGGAGGAATACCGAGATGAACTCGAAGGGGAGCACATACTGGTATTTCTCAGAGCCGAGCAGCGCCTCGCCGATAGTGCTCATGGGCACCTCGACATCATCTGCTGCCGACCAAGTCTGCAGGAAGTGGTTCTTAACGAATATGGCGACAACGGTGGCAAATCCCACGAGGGACAGCAGACCGCCCATCACGAAGCGCTTCAGCTTGACACGCTCGGTGAGGCCCTGAAGGGTGCGCTTGCTCACGAGTTGGATGGCGAAGATATAAATCATCGATATACCACCGGCATATACGCTGATCTGGGCTGCGCCAAGATAGGTGTAGTCGAGCAGGAAATAAAGTCCTGCCACTCCAAAGAGTACGAACAGCAGGAATGTGGCTGCTCTCATGATTCGGGTGGTTGTCACGCAGACAAGTGCCGAACCGAGGATGACAACGGCAAGGATGCCGAACATAACAATATTTGCCATATCTTTACTTGCTCCTACTTTGTTTTGGTGTTAAACTTGCCGATTTCAAGCGGTGCGCCTCCATCGAGGATGTTAGGCAGCGAACTCTCGTAGTTCTCCTTGTCGAGATGAAGTGCAAGGGCATCGCGGCTGAATGTCGCGTTCTCGAAATCATTTGTAAACTTGATAGCGTCGAAGTTGCACGCATTAACGCACAACTGGCAGAACATGCAGTCGCCGAGGTCGTACTGGTAGTCAACTAAGCGGCGCTTCTTCTTGCCGTCCTCAGTGGTCACCATCTCTGTCTTTATCTTGATGGAGCCATTGGGGCAGGTCTTCTCGCAGAGAGTACATGCCGTACATTTCACGGCACCGTTCTCGTCGCGGAGCATGACCAGACGGCCGCGGTGGCGCTCAGCCACATGCAGTGTGGTCTTTCTGTTTTCGGGATATTGCTCTGTAGATTTCGGTGTGAAGTACTCCTTCCACGTCACTTTCATACCCGTGGCGAGTGTCTTCAGACCGGCGGCAATGCTTCCGAAATATGATGTATTGCTCATATATTTTTAATTAATTGTAAATGCTTACTTTATTTTTTCTGAACACAGAGACACTGAGATAATATTTATTAAGTCAATAGAGAAACAGAGATTGTCATTAGCTAAACTCTGTGACTCTGTAACTCTGTGTATAAACATTCTTATCTCTCCCCATCAGGGGATCGGGTGGGGGCTTAGAAGTGCCATCCGAATGCCACAACAACGGTCATCAGGATGAGGTTGATGAGACACAGGGGCATAAGGTACTTCCACTCCAACTTCAGAATCTGGTCGATACGCAGACGGGGGAATGTCCAGCGCACCCACATCAGTATCCATACGATGGCAAAGGTCTTGCCAAGGAACCATACGATGCCAGGGATGTAGTTCATCACGGCGTCGAAGGCCTCTATACCTATATTAATAGGTGCCCATCCGCCAAGGAACACTGTTGTGGCGATGCCAGAGATTACGAAGAGGTTGAGATACTCGGCGAGATAGAAATAACCGAATCCCATACCGCTATACTCGGTGTGATAACCGGCTGTCAACTCGCTCTCTGCCTCGGCAAGGTCGAACGGACCACGGTTGGCCTCGGCATTACCTGCCACGAGGAACACGAGGAAGGCGATGATGGCGGGAATATGACCACGGAAGATGAGCCAGTTCCACGGACCGGTCTGTGCCTCCACAATACCCGACATCTGCATCGTGCCTGTGAGGATGACGGCTGTGATAAGGCAGAGGCAGAGCGACATCTCATAAGAGATCATCTGCACGGCGCCACGCAATGCCGACACAACGGAATACTTGTTGTTGGAACCCCATCCGGCGAGGAACACGCCAACCACTCCGATACTGGAAATGGCGGTGAGAAGGAAGATGCCAACATTGAAGTCGAGCACCACAGCACCATTGTTCCACGGCAGGAAGGAGAACGTTCCCACAGAGGCTGCAATCACAAACACAGGAGCGAGGAAATAGAGCACCTTGTCGGCCTTATCGACTGTGAAGATCTCCTTGATGAGCATCTTCAGCACGTCGGCGAAGACCTGGAAGATACCCCAGGGACCCACTCGCATCGGGCCAAGACGGCACTGGAAGTAGGCACACACCTTACGCTCCATGAATATCAAGACGATGGCCAGCATGGCATATCCCAACAGGATGCCAACGCCCACCAGTACGCACTC
Organism: uncultured Prevotella sp.; assembly: GCA_945830345.1. Classification (GTDB taxonomy): domain Bacteria; phylum Bacteroidota; class Bacteroidia; order Bacteroidales; family Bacteroidaceae; genus Prevotella. The sequence continues at coordinate 584 of CALZYS010000181.1, read as the reverse complement.
GATAAGAATCGACCAGAAGTCTCCAAGCCCGAGTGTGTCGCGCAAGAAGCAGTCAATCCATGTAGTAACTATACTAAAATCAAACATATAAATTTTGTTTATTAAACAAGTTGTTTAGTTGACGAATTTTCAGTTTACGAGTTGTTAGCTCATCTGATTCTTGTTTTCTGATAATTCTGTCTTCCATAAAACTTGCTATTAAAACTTAATACTAATAAATCACATATAACTCGTCAACTTGTCAACTCGTCAACTTTATCTATCTATATCGGGAATAACGAAGTCAACAGCAGCACAAGTGGTAACAAGGTCGGCAATCTTCTGTCCGCGAAGCATCGGGTCGAGAGCACCGGTGAGGCTGAGTCCCATCGGGCGCATCTTCAGACGCCATGGGCTCTTGTCGCCCTTGGAGTCGATATATACTCCAAACTCGCCGCTGGCTCCCTCCACAGAGAAGTACCACTGTCCCTCAGGCACCTTGATGATTGGCTTCTGCTTTACGTAGAAGTCACCCTCGGGAATATTATCAATGAGCTGCTCGATGATGTCGAGGCTCTGATACATCTCCTTGATGTGGATGAGAT
>CALZYS010000180.1 GCA_945830345.1 uncultured Prevotella sp. | reverse complement strand
CCGGTCTCGACTATCTGTTGATGGAGATGGGCAAGAGACAGATGGTGGCTGTGCTCTATCTCAACAATTCATGGGAATGGAGCGGTGGCTATGGATTCTATCTCCAGCACGCCGGCGAGGGAATAGCCCCAAGACCTAATGAAGACGGTTATCCCGCATTTATGGACTTCGTGAGGAAATATGCTACATGCGAGAAGGCTCACAAACTGTTTTATGACTATGTGAAGTTTATCATCACACGCACCAACAGATATACAGGCAAGAAATACGTTGACGACCCAGCCATCATGTCGTGGCAGATAGGTAATGAGCCTCGAGCATTCGGAAAGACCGAACTCAAGCCGTTTGCCAAGTGGCTTGCCGAGGCATCCAAGTTGATACGCAAACTCGATAAGAACCATCTTATCTCCATCGGTAGCGAGGGAGCATGGGGATGCGAAGGCGACTATGATACATACGAGAAGATATGTACCGACAAGAATATTGACTACTGCAACATCCATATATGGCCATACAACTGGAGTTGGGCAAGACCCAACCATCTTGTGGAGGATTTGCCTGCTGCATGCGACAGTACAAAGCAATATATCGACCGCCATGTGGAGATATGCGACCGTCTTAATAAGCCGTTGGTGATGGAAGAATTCGGTTATCCGCGCGACGGATTCAAGTTTGACAAGCAAACCACAACCGTAGGACGCGATGGATATTATAAGTTTGTGTTCTCCCAAGTGGCAGACAATGCTGAAAAAGGAGGCAAGTTTGCCGGATGTAATTTCTGGGGATGGGGTGGTGACGCCAATCCTCAGCACGAGCAGTGGATGCCAGGAGACGACTATACAGGCGACCCTGCACAGGAGGCACAAGGTCTTAACTCGGTATTCTCATCCGACAAGTCAACTCTTGAGGTTGTACGCAGTCAGGTGGAGAGAATGAATAGATTAAGGAAATAATTAATATACAAGTCCTACATTATCAATCCAGAAGGTGTTGCCAGGACTGCCGATGTATGCGCCTCCATGACTTGAGCAGAACTGAAGTATGATGTGCGTGGGTGTTTCGTTGTCCGAAGCCCATCCGGTTTCCTTTATCGGAACATTCACGCCCTTACTGTTCTTGGCATAGTCGCATGAGCGAAGCCCCATGAGCGAGGGCTTATATCCAGCTTGCGAACGTATGTCGCCATACATTATTTTATATGTGGCACCATTCACCCATCCCGTGGTGGACTTGTCGTAGGTGATGACCACTGTTCCCACTCTCTTGGCAGTGATATTTCCCTGGGCATCCTCATGCCTCTTCTGAAGGAACAACACTGTCATAGCCATATCCTTGCCACTGACGGTCTTGCCGCTGCTGAATCCATTTTGCTTTATTCTGTTGGGTTGTCCGCTCAGTTGCACGCGATAGTCGTATCTCAGTGCCTTGGGGCGCTTGGTGAATGGAATGCCACAGTCGGCGGCAGCCACACCCTCCTTGGTGCCTGTGATGGGTTCCTTCATATCACCGAGATAGATGGAACCGGCAGCCAACACCTTGATGTTGATGATACCCAACACCTTCACCTTCTCGATGTGAGTCATCAACTTGGCGCAATAACCATTGTCGCGCTTGTCACGGTAAACACTGTTGTTGGTCTTCGTTATGCCCGACACCTTGGCATATACATTCGAGGTGGCCCATGGCGAGCCGCCTTTATTAGTATATGCCACATTGCCGTTGATATGCTGTGCAGGACCTATCTCATAAAGAGTCTTGGTGTCTCCACCTATGATTCCCGACTCCTTGATGCTACGGGTGATCCATTGGTTGAAATCACCATACTTGAATGGAACGAATGTTCCCTCGATAGTCTCCGCACTGGCATTGATGTAAAAACAGCATAATGCGGAAACCAACAACAACGTTTTACCGATTCTCATGTTTTATTTTCTTTTAGGCATTACTTTCTTTTTCGGAGTCACAGTCTTTTTGGTGGTCTTCTGTGTCTCTTCCTTCTTCTCTTCAGCCTTCTTCTCGCCATTGTCAATGCCGACAAGTTCCACGGTGAAGATAAGTGCACTATAAGGCTTGATATTGCCAGTGTTGCGCTCGCCGTATGCCAATTCGTAGGGGATATATAACTCCCACTTACTGCCTACAGGCATCATGGTGAGAGCCTCTGTCCATCCCTTGATAACCTGTGAAGGCTTGAACTCGGCAGGCTTGTCGCCATGCTTCTTAGATGCGTCGAACACAGTGCCGTCCACCAATCGGCCCTCATAGTTGACGAGCACCTTGTCGGTGGTCTTAGGCACTTCGCCATTACCCTTGACGAGCACCTTATACTGCAATCCGCTTGGCAATGTTACCACACTGTCCTTCTTGGCGTTCTCAGCCAAGAAAGCCTTTCCTGCCTCGCGGTTGGGGCCATAGAGCTTTTCCTCCTTGGCCTTCTTGGCAGCCTCGAATTTCTGCTTGAACATCTCCGAAGCCCTCTTGGTGTCATATACAGCCGTGTTGCTTGTCAGTCCGTCAACAAATCCGCGATAGGCAATGGCATCGATGATAGAGTCGGGAGCATCCTTCAGGTCGTTCTTCATTCTTCCGAGCATCTGCTCCTTCATCCTGTTGGCTATCTCCATACCCATCACATATGCCTTCATCTCGGGATTATCGCCGGCATTGGCAACAGTTTCAAATCCCTCGATAAACTTAGCCATATATGCAGTGTCAACACCACTCTGCTTGAGATAAGGCATAAGACCATCAGTGAGCATCATACCGGCGGCATAGCTCAGTGTGTCCGACGATGATGTCAGTTCAAGAGGCTTTACAGCCTCCACCTCGGCAGCCTTCTTCGATTCTTTTTTCTTCTTAGCGTCTGCCGTATTCAAAAGAGCACCCGCCATTACGGCGAGTGCTATAATCATTATTTTCTTCATTTTCTAAATTATTTCTCGATACCAAGAAGTTCTATTTTGAAGATAAGAACAGAGAATGGTTTGATGTCGCCCTGCTCGCGCTCGCCGTAAGCGAGATTCTGGGGAATGTAAACCTCCCATACTGAACCAACAGGCATGTGAACCATAGCGTCGGTCCAACCCTTGATGGTCTGGTTGCAACGCAGAGTCAGAGGCTGGTTGCGCTTGTATGAGCTGTCGAACACCTTACCGTCGATGGTGCGTCCCTCATAGTTGACCTTAACCTTGGATGTGTCGGCAGGAATAGCGCCAGTGCCTTCCTTGATTACCTTGTACTGCACACCGCTGGGAAGAGTCTTTATGCCTTCCTTCTTGGCATTCTCAGCCAAGAACTTCTCACCCTTCTCCTTGTTGGGGCCATACTGCTTCATCATCTGCTCAGCCTTCATCTGCTGCATCTTTGTCTGAGCTGTCTGTCCAGCCTGCTCAACTGTCATGAGTCCGTTCTTGCCGGTTACTCCTGACACGAATCCAGCCATGAAGTTCTTCAATGAGATAGTCTTGGTAGAGTCGTTACCAAACACCTCACGGTTGATGTTCTTCATCATGATGTTGCTGATCTGCTGACCAATCTGGATACCAGCATAATAAGCAGCCTTCTTCTTGTCGTCGCCAGCGTTTGCACCCTCGTTAAGACCCTTGATGAATTCCTTCATGTAGGTGGTATCCACGTCCATACGTTCAACGAGATACTCCTTCAGACCCTGTGTCTGAGCCATACCGATGGCATAGCTAAGTGTGTCAACATCGCTCTTAAGGTTAGCCTTAGGAGTTGACTTGCCGCAGCTGACCATACCAGCTGCTACAATGGCCAAAGCGGCCATAAATGAAAACTTCTTCATTGCTTAAT
>CALZYS010000179.1 GCA_945830345.1 uncultured Prevotella sp. | reverse complement strand
CTTGTGGTGGATGCAGTGCGCAATAGTGTGCCCGAACGTATGCTTAAAATGAACAATACGGAGCAGAGAGTATAGTCCTGCCCACCGAATGTTGGACTGACAACTTCTATCTGCCTCAGAAGGAAGCCCAGCGTATCTTCCTCGAACTTCATCCCGACAATAAGACTGCCGTGGAACTGGTATCCAACCAACGTCATGAGGCCGAACTTTACTCGCGCTTCAGTGATTATTATGGGTGTGTCTTCTATGTAGCCCGCCGCGGTTGATATGCTGTTATGCTCACCTTGGTTGTGTAATAACAATAGGTAGAGTTGTGGTTTTTTCCCAGTTAGCAAAAGTTCTTCTGCCAGCTAGCAAAAGTTCTTCTGCAAGCTACCAAAAGACTTTTTGCCAACTGGGAAAATATTTTTTGCTAACTATCCTTTTTTTCTTCCCCAATTATTTGGTAATTTCAGTATTATTTCTTAATTTTGCAGCCAATTATTGAAATAAGCTCAAACTTAGAGAAATGAACGAAGTCGTTGTAGTAAAAGCAGATACAAGAAAGGCAATGAGCCATTTTGTCTCCCTGCCGCGTCGTTTGTATGCCGGCAATCCCTATTACGTGCCCGATCTTGACATTGATGTGCGTGCCACATTCGACCCAAAGAAGAATGCCGGATTAGAGTTCTCCGACATCCAGCCTTTTGTGGCGTATGACTCCAATGGCAAGTGCGTAGGGCGTGTAGCCGCTATTATCAACCATCGTGCCAATGAAAAGTGGAACGTCAAGATGGTGCGCTTCGGACTTATCGAGTTCATTGACGATTTGCAGGTGACCTCAGCCCTTCTTGATGCAGTGGAGACATGGGGAGTTGAGCGCGGTATGACCCATATCCAGGGCCCCATGGGCATTTCCGACTTCGACAAGGAGGGAATGCTTGTGGATGACTTCGACGAGATGGGCAGTATGATAAGCATATATAATCCTCCCTATTATCCCCGCCACATGGAGAGTTTGGGATTTGAGAAAGAAGTGGATTGGGTGTCTTTTCATATAGATGTGCCGAAGGCTGTGCCCGACAAATTTGCCCGTGTCACCCAACTTGTGCAAAAGCGCTTCCAACTCTCATTCCGCAAGATGTCGAAGGGCGAATTGCTTGAAGGTGGTTATGGCAAGCGAATATTCGAACTCTTGAATATGGCCTATTCCCCGCTATTCGGCTTCTCGCGCCTCTCCGACCGTCAGGTTGACGATTTCCTCAAGCAGTATATACCCCTTGTCGATCCCCGGCTTATCACTGGTGTTGAGGACTGCGAAGGGCGGCTCGTCGGTGTTGCCATCACCACCCACAGCCTGTCAAATGCCCTCCATAAATCGCGAGGCAAACTGTTTCCCCTCGGATGGTATCATCTCTTGCGCTCGCTCAAGTGGAAACATGAGGGCAAGGTCGATCTTATGCTCATTGCTGTCCATCCCGACTATCAGGGAATGGGTGTGAATGCCCTGTTCTTTGCCGACCTCATCCCGATATATAACCAGTTGGGAATCACCTTGGCGGAGACTGGGCCGCAACTTGAGGACAATATCAAGGAATTGTCACAGTGGAAGACGCTCAACCCCAAGACTGTCAAGCGTCGCCGTTGTTATCGAAAAGAAATAAAAAAAATAAATTGATGATATAATTATGATTAAGGTTTTTGTAATGCCAACTTGTCCAGATTGCACTAAGGTGATAGCCCAGGTGAAGGACAATCCCGAGTATGTAATAATTGATATTGGTGCACATGTGAGAAACCTCAAGGAGTTTCTCTATCTGCGCGACAACGATCCCGTGTTTGATGCCGCCAAGAGTTATGGCTTTGCCGGAATACCATGTTTTGTGCTTGAAGACGGCACTGTGACGCTATCGTCGCTTGAGGCAGGTGTCGCTCCCGCCCCCCGGGGAGCTTCGTGCCGTATCGATGGTAGTGGATGCTAATATACTCAAAAAATTGCTAAAACATTTTGCCATATCGCTAATTATTATTATCTTTGCAGCCAAATAGTTACCACTAATATTCACGCATATAATACAGAACAATAATGGCAACAGTAGATGACAAGAAGATAATCTTCTCGATGGTGGGAGTATCCAAGATAATACCCCAAAACCAGAAACAGATATTGAAGAACATTTACCTCTCGTTCTTCTATGGCGCAAAGATCGGTATAATCGGTCTGAATGGTGCCGGTAAATCGACTTTGATGAAAATCATTGCCGGCATAGAGCAGCCAACCCAGGGAGAGGTAGTGTGGAGTCCGGGATATACCGTGGGCTATCTGCCACAGGACCCTCCTCTCGACGAGACCAAGACAGTCAAGGAGAATGTTCAGGACGGAGTGAGGCAGGCATACGATGCTCTTGCCGAATATGAGGAAATCAATCAGAAGTTCGGACTTGAGGAATACTATGGCGACCCCGACAAGATGGATGAGCTGATGCAGCGTCAGGCTGAGGTGCAGGACATCATCGACGCCACTGATGCATGGAATATGGACTCCAAGCTCGACCGTGCCATGAGCGCCCTCCGTTGTCCTCCCGGCGACTGGCCCGTCACTAATCTTTCGGGTGGTGAGCGTCGCCGTGTGGCTCTCTGCCGCCTGCTTCTTCAGAAGCCCGACGTGCTCTTGCTCGACGAGCCCACCAACCATCTCGATGCCGAGAGTATCGACTGGCTTGAGCAACATCTCCAGCAGTATGAGGGCACGGTGATTGCCGTAACCCACGACCGCTATTTCCTCGACGATGTTAGTGAGTGGATTCTCGAGCTCGACCGTGGTGAGGGTATTCCATGGAAAGGCAACTACTCTTCATGGCTCGACCAGAAGACCAAGCGCATGGAGCAGGAGGAGAAGACAGCCAGCAAGCGTCGCAAGACTCTTGAGCGCGAGCTTGAGTGGGTGCGCATGGCTCCCAAGGCCCGTCAGGCCAAGGGTAAGGCCCGTCTCAACTCCTACGAGCAGATGCTCAACGAGGAGCAGAAGCAGCGCGAGGAGAAACTCGAGATATTCATCCCGAATGGTCCGCGCCTTGGCAACAAGGTCATCGAGGCACAACATGTGCAGAAGGCATTTGGCGAGAAAGTGCTCTTCAGCGACCTCAACTTCAATCTTCCGCCTAATGGTATAGTGGGCGTCATCGGTCCCAATGGAGCTGGTAAGACAACCCTCTTCCGGCTTATCATGGGATTGGAGAAGGCCGACGGCGGTACATTCGAGGTGGGTGAGACAGTAAAACTTGCCTATGTCGATCAGCAGCATAAGGACATCGACCCAAAGAAGTCGGTGTATGACGTCATCTCCCAAGGCAACGAGACAATCCGCATGGGCGGTCGCGATGTCAATGCTCGTGCTTATATCTCCCGATTCAATTTCTCGGGCACCGACCAGAGCAAACTCTGTGCCGTACTTTCGGGTGGTGAGCGCAACCGTCTGCAACTGGCGCTCGCCCTCAAGCAGGAAGGCAACGTGCTCTTGCTCGACGAGCCAACCAACGACATCGATGTCAACACATTGCGTGCCCTTGAGGAAGGTCTTGAGGCGTTTGCCGGTTGTGCCGTTGTCATCAGTCACGACCGTTGGTTCCTCGACCGTATCTGCACCCACATCCTCGCCTTCGAGGGCAATGGTGAGGTGTTCTTCTTCGAGGGTAGCTACTCTGAATACGAGATCAACAAGGCGCGCCGTCTTGGCAATGAGGACATTAAGAAGGGGCGCTATCGCAAACTCATGGAAGACTGAGGGGAATTAGGAATTAGGAATTAGGAATTAGGAATTAGGAATTAGGAATTAGGAATT
>CALZYS010000178.1 GCA_945830345.1 uncultured Prevotella sp. | reverse complement strand
GCAGTGACCATCCCGACAAACAGCCTTGCCATACATTCAGCATTCCCGCCTTCAATGGGCGAGCCCAAGTACTGATACAAAGTGGGAAACTTCCTTCGACAGTAACGCTGAAGTGTACAGCTGACGGGCTGAAATACGGTCTTCTGACTATCACTACAAAATAAACTTCTTGCTTCAAAAAAGTATTTAAGTATATCTTCGTTTGATGGGAACCGCGAAAGTTTTTTATCTAACATTCGCGGTTCCCATCATTTCCCATATATTATTTTGCAAAAAAATGCACTTTTCTTTTACCAATTCGAAAATTATGATTAATTTTGCAGCATTTAATAACTATTTATAACTGTCATAATAATGAAGAAACAACTTATTACTACTTTGATGGCTCTCTTTACAATGGGAGCCGGGGCGCAAAACATGTTGCCCTACCAGAACCCCAACCTGTCTCCCGAAGAGCGTGCTGACGACCTTATTGGCCGACTGACAATCGAAGAGAAGACGGCGCTGATGATGGACCAATCGCCAGCTATAGAACGACTGGGCATCCCATCTTTCCAATGGTGGAACGAAGCACTACATGGAGTGGGACGAAACGGATATACCACTGTGTTCCCAATTACAATGGGTATGGCTGCTTCTTGGGACGATGCCCTACTCTATCGTTGTTTTGACGCTGTAAGCGACGAAGCTCGAATTAAAAATGCGCAGGCAAAGAGCAAAAACGAAATGAACCGCTATCAAGGACTGTCGTTCTGGACTCCCAACATAAATATCTTCCGCGACCCAAGATGGGGACGCGGACAGGAGACATACGGCGAAGACCCATTCCTGACATCACGCATGGGAGTGGCTGTTGTCAACGGACTACAAGGGAACAAAAACAACATTGACAGCAAATATATGAAATTGCTCGCATGTGCAAAGCATTATGCCGTTCATTCCGGACCTGAATGGAACAGACACTCATTCAATATAGAAGACTTGCCCGAACGCGACCTTTGGGAGACGTATCTGCCTGCATTCAAGGCTCTCGTAGAGAAAGCTAACGTAGCTGAGGTGATGTGCGCATATCAAAGAATTGACGGCGACCCATGCTGCGGCAACAAGAGATACCTGCAGAGAATACTGAGGGATGAATGGGGGTATCAAGGACTCGTGGTGAGCGATTGCGGTGCAATCAGCGATTTCCATCAGAAAGGGTGTCATGAAGTGTCGGCAACACCGTCGATAGCTGCAGGAACTGCCATTATCGCAGGCACTGACGTGGAATGTGGTTCGGTATATAAGAATATCCCAAAGGCTTTGGAAAATGGTGAACTGACTATGGATGCCATAAACAAATCACTCAAGCGACTGCTCACGGCAAGAATAAAACTGGGCGACCTTGACAATGACAACCTTGTGGAATGGACAAAAATACCACATGACCGTCTATGCTCAAAGCAGCATAACGCCCTCGCCTACGAAATGGCTCAGAAGAGTATTGTATTGCTGCAAAACAGCAATAACATATTACCGTTAAAGAAGAATGGTGGGAAGATTGTTGTGATGGGACCTAATGCCAACGATAGTGTGATGCAATGGGGAAACTATAGCGGTTATCCGCTTCATACAGTAACAATCCTCGAAGGAATCGAGAAAAAACTGGGGGGACAAGGTAGTGTGAAATATGTGGATGGATGCGGACACGTGAGCAACACTGTAAGGGAAAGCCGATTTGCAAATTTAACGACTCCCGACGGCAAGGCTGGTATGGAAGCCTGTTATTGGAACAATACCAAGATGGAAGGAAAACAAGCTGCCACAGCCATTTATAAGAATGCAATAAACCTTAATAACGGAGGAAATACGGCATTTGCTGCGGGCGTAGAACTCGACAACTTCTCCGGACGATACAAAGCCCTGTTTAAGGCTCAAAGAGACGAGGAGGTGACTTTTGAACTAGAGGCGGACGACGGATATCGCATCATCATCAACGGTGATACTCTAAGGAATAGATTTGGCCAGGCGCACGGAGTGCAGAAATGGTCGAAGACATATAATGTGAAGGCTGGAGAAAAATACGACATACAGATTGACTACATACAGATATTCGGTATGGCACACATGAAATTTGATGTGTTTACCAACAAGTCTAAATCCATCGGGGATATATTGAAAGAAATATCAGATGCCGAATATGTTGTATTTGCCGGTGGTATTTCTCCCCGACTTGAGGGCGAGGAAATGAAGGTTGATGCATACGGATTCAAAGGTGGCGACCGCACAGATATACAGTTGCCACAATGCCAGCGCGACCTCATAAAGGCTATCAGCGACGCGGGCAAGAAGGTTATCTTTGTCAACTGCTCTGGCTCTGCCATTGCTCTCGTGCCAGAGACATCCACTTGTCAAGCTATTATGCAGGCTTGGTATCCGGGTGAAAGGGGTGGCGATGCCGTGGCAGACGTGTTGTTCGGCGACTATAATCCATCGGGTAAACTGCCGGTCACCTTCTATCGCTCTGTGGATGACCTGCCTGATTTCCTTGATTATACTATGAAAAACCGCACTTACCGCTACTTCACAGGCAAACCTCTGTGGAATTTTGGTTATGGACTTAGTTATACATCTTTCTCATTTGGCAAACCTTCATACAAAAACGGTAAGATTACTGTTGACGTAAGCAACACTGGTAAGTTGGATGGAGACGAGATAGTGCAGGTATATCTTCGACATACAAAAGATAATGACGGTCCGATAAAATCACTTAGAGGCTTCAAGCGTGTAAGTATAAAGGCTGGCGAGACCAAGCGCGTGGAGATAGACATGCCTAAAGAAAACTTTGAGACTTGGGACGCATCTACCAATACCATGCGAGTAATAGGTGGTGAATACGATATAATGGTTGGAAACAGTAGCATTGATGCTGATCTCAAGCATATAAAAATAGTATTATAGACAATCTTAAAGATTATATGCAATAATCAAAAAAGTCGAGTATATGAAAAAGGGAATGGCCAATGACCATTCCCTTTTATTATGTTTAGGCTTAAAGCCTTATCAATGATTAGGCTTTACATCTTGCCAATAATTAGTCGGCGAGCTTAGCCTTGATGAACTCACGGTTCAGGCGGGCAATGTTGGCGATAGACTCGTTCTTCGGGCACTCAGCCTCGCAAGCGCGGGTGTTGGTACAGTTACCGAATCCGAGCTCTTCCATCTTCATAACCATCGCCTTGGCGCGTTTTGCGGCCTCTGGACGGCCTTGCGGCAGCAGGGCGAGCTGTGATACCTTCGAGCTGACGAAAAGCATTGCAGAGCCGTTTTTACAAGCTGCTACGCAGCATCCGCAACCGATACATGTGGCAGCGTCCATAGCCTCGTCGGCATCCTCCTTGGGGATGAGGATTGCGTTGGCGTCCTGGGGCTGTCCGGTGCGCACTGTGGTGTAGCCGCCGGCCTGGATGATCTTGTCGAATGCAGAGCGGTCAACCATGCAGTCCTTGATAACAGGGAATGCAGCCGAACGCCATGGCTCAACGGTGATCACGTCGCCGTCGTTGAAGCGGCGCATGTAGAGCTGACATGTGGTGGCACCTGTGGCGGGTCCGTGGGGATGTCCGTTGATATAGAGTGAGCACATACCGCAGATACCCTCGCGGCAGTCGTGGTCGAAGACGAAAGGCTCCTTGCCTTCCTCGATAAGTTCCTCGTTGAGGATGTCGAGCATCTCAAGGAACGAGGTATCGTCTGGAATGTCCTTCATCTCGCGGGTGTCGAAATGACCTTCGGCCTTGGGGCCGTTCTGACGCCAGAACTTAAGTGTGAATGAAATATTTCTTGCCATGATAATTAATTCTTATAATTACGTGTTTGTACTTTAATTGC
>CALZYS010000177.1 GCA_945830345.1 uncultured Prevotella sp. | reverse complement strand
TGCTGCGCGAGGTGGAACTCATCATCATCGACGAGATCAGTATGGTGCGTGCCGACATCATCGACTTCATTGATAAAGTATTGCGCATCTATTGCCGCAACCATCGCCAACCCTTTGGCGGCAAGCAACTGTTGCTTGTGGGCGACACATTCCAGCTCGAACCCGTCATCAAGGACGATGAGCGCCAACTCCTCCAACCGTTTTATACGTCGATGTATTTCTTCAATGCGAGGGTGTGGAACGAGATGCCGCTTGTGTCTATCGAACTGCGTAAGGTGTATCGACAGAAGGACAGTGAGTTTATCGGTATCCTCGACCGTATTCGCACCAACACCTTCGACAGTCTCGACCTCAGCAAGCTCAACAGTCGTGTGGGGGCAGATCTCAACCTTGGCGACTCTTCGCTTTGCATCACATTAGCCACCCGTCGCGACACCGTTGACTATATCAACAGCAAGCATCTCGACGAACTCTCCGGCGACTCCGTCACGTTCAATGGCAACATCCAGGGCGAGTTTCCCCTGTCATCCCTCCCCACCCCGATGGAACTGGAGGTGAAGGTGGGCGCACAGGTGATATTTATCCGCAACGACAAGGAAAAGAGGTGGGTCAACGGCACCCTCGGACGCATCACCGACATCAGTATCGAGGATGGAGTAATATGCGTTGAGACAGAGGACTGTAGCGTTTATCCAGTGGAACGCGAACAATGGGAGAATGTGAAATACACATTCAACGAACAGGAGAAAAAGATAGAGGAAAAGCAATTGGGCACCTACACTCAGTTTCCACTACGACTGGCATGGGCCATCACCGTCCACAAGAGCCAGGGTCTCACCTTCAGTCAAGTCAATATCGACTTCACGGGAGGTGCATTTGCAGGAGGCCAGACCTATGTAGCCCTAAGCCGCTGCACCTCACTCAACGGCATCAGTATGAAGTCGCCCCTCTCACATCGCGATGTCATCGTGCGCAGGGAAGTGTTGCAGTTTGCCAATAGATACAACAACCAGTCAATCTATGACAATGCTATAAAGGAAAGCAAGGCCGACATTGAATATGCCGAGGCTAAGCGCGCTTTCGACGAGCGCGACATGCAAGGCTGCCTCGACTGGTTTTTCAAGGCTATTCACAGTCGCTACGACATCGAGAAACCCGCAGCCCGCCGACTGCTAAGGCGCAAACTGTCGCAGATACCCCAACTGGAGGCAGAAATAGAGCGACTGAAGAAGGAGCAGCAAAAGAAAGACGACTTCCTCAAGAAACTCTCCGTCGAATATGTGTCGCTCGCCAAAGACTGCGAGAAAGAGGGATTCCGCGATGCGGCAATAGCCAACTACAAAAAGGCATTGCAACTATGTCCCGACAACGTGTTGGCAAAAAGAAGAATGAACAAATTACTAAAATAAAAACTTGTATGATGAGAAAATTATTTATTACTACCACACTTGCTGTTGCCGCAGTCCTCAACACTTCGGCACAGCAGCGGCAGATGCTCACGCTGAGCGACGGATGGTCGTTCTCGCGCGACAATGTTGAATGGACCGACGTCAGGGTGCCTCACGACTGGGCTATCGCCGGACCGTTTGACAAGAAATGGGACCTCCAGTTTGTTGCCATCGAGCAGAATGGCGAAAAAGAGAAAACCGAGAAGTCGGGACGCTCTGGAGCCCTCCCCTGGATTGGCGAGGGACACTACCGCACCACAGTCAAATTGCCCAAAGGCTATTCACGCGCCACTCTCATGATAGATGGTGCCATGAGCCAACCCACAGTGAGCATCAACGGCAAGAAGGCAGGATTCTGGGCCTACGGCTACAATGCCTTCAATATCGATGCCACCGAATATCTGAAATTTGACGGCAGCGACAATGTGATTACCGTCGATCTGAAAAATGTAGAGGAGAGTAGCCGCTGGTATCCCGGAGGCGGTCTTTATCGCCCTGTGCGCCTGTTGCTCACCGGCAAATGCCAGTTTGCCCCATGGGAAACATTCGTCCGCACAGTGTCTGCCGATGCGTCCAAGGCCATCGTCAGTGTGAGTGCCAAGGTGATCGATGCCCCTAAGGGCAGCGTCGTTGTAGCAGATATTCTTGACTCCAAAGGCAATAAGGTAAGCTCTGCCAACATCACTCCGAAAGACGGTGAGATAAGCATTTCCGACCTCACGGTGAACAATCCCCAACTATGGTCGCCCGAGTCACCTTATTTATACACCCTTCGCCTCTCAGCCAAGAAAGGCAAGAAGGAAGTGCTTGACGAGGAAATCACACGCTTCGGCATACGCACTATCAGTGTGTCGAAGGAAGGCGGATTCCAACTCAATGGAGTGTCGCGCAAGATAAAGGGAGTATGTCTCCACCACGACCTCGGTCCGCTTGGAGCCGCCGAAAACAAGGCTGCCCTCATCCGTCAGATAAAGACAATGAAGGAGATGGGCTGCGACGCCATCCGCACCGCCCACAACATGCCTTCCACCATGCAGATGGAGCTCTGCGACTCACTCGGTATGATGGTGATGGCCGAGAGTTTCGACATGTGGATATATCCCAAATGCAAGAACGGCTATGCCACCTTCTTCAAGGAATGGGCAGACAAGGATATCATCAATCTCGTGAAGCATCATCGCAACCATCCCTCCATCGTGATGTGGAGCATAGGCAACGAGATACCCGAACAGTGGAGCAAGGAGGGCGTTGAGATATCCAAGCGCCTGCAGGACCTCTGCCATCAATACGACCCCACCCGTCCTGTCACTCAGGGCATGGACCGTGCCGAGGCTGCGTTGAAGTCGGGCTTTGCCCAAGTGATGGACGTTCCTGGATTCAACTATCGCGTCCACAAGTATGAGAACAACATCAAGCAGTTGCCCAAGGGCTTCCTCCTTGGCAGCGAGACAGCCTCTACGGTCAGTTCGCGCGGTGTGTATAAGTTCCCCGTCACCGTGTCCGACAAGAACACCTACCCCGACGGACAGTGCTCAAGCTACGACACCGAATACTGTTCGTGGAGCAACCTTCCCGACGACGACTGGCGCTGTCAGGAAGACTATCCGTGGGTAATCGGCGAATTTGTGTGGACAGGCTATGACTATCTCGGCGAACCCACTCCCTACGATGAGTATTGGCCCAGCCGCAGCAGCTACTTCGGCATCTGCGACCTTGCCGGACTGCCCAAGGACCGCTATTATCTCTATCGCAGCCATTGGAACAAGCAGTCGCATACCGTACATATCCTCCCCCACTGGACATGGCCTGGACGCGAGGGTGAGGTAACACCAGTGTATTGCTATACCGACGCTCCCGAAGCAGAACTCTTTGTCAACGGCAAGAGTCAGGGTCGCATCCGCAAGCAGAAAGACTCTCGTCTCGACCGTTTCCGCCTGCGTTGGAACGACGTGGTATATGAACCAGGCGAGATTAAGGTTGTGGCTTATGGTTCGGACGGCAGTGTAATAGGTGAGCAGACCATAGCTACCGCAGGCGAACCGACTGCAATGTCTCTTTCTTCCGACCGCAACACCATCAATGCCGACAAAGATGATATGGCTTTCATCGAGGTGAGCATGACCGATGCCAAGGGCACCTTCTGCCCCACTCTCTCCGATGATCTCACCTTCGAAGTGAGCGGAGCCGGATCGTTTGAGGCAGCCTGCAATGGAGACGCAACATCCCTTCAACCGTTCAAGCAACCAGAGATGAAGCTCTTCAGTGGCAAGGCTGTTGTAATAGTGCGCAGTAATGGCGAGCGCGGTCCTATTAACCTCACAGTCACCAATCGCCAGCGCAATATCACAAAGACCATAACTATCGAGGCACGATAATTCGCCCTGTATCTTGGTATAAATTTGTGCTATTGTAATAGGGAAAGAACAGCTGTAGTGACATTAAGTGAACAGGCTATAGTGACCAGAACTGAAC
>CALZYS010000176.1 GCA_945830345.1 uncultured Prevotella sp. | reverse complement strand
AGAGGGTGGATGTGATATTGCTCGATATGAACTTCACCATCGGTATGAACAGCGGTCAGGAGGGACTTACGTGGCTTCGCTCCATACATCGTCTGCATGCGGATATACCCGTTGTGTTAGTGACAGCCTTTGCCGATGTCCGCCTTGCAGTGAAAGGACTGAAGGCAGGTGCCGCCGACTTCATCACCAAACCGTGGGACAACGACGAACTCGTCCGCACCCTCAAGGATGCCATCGACAACAACAACAAGGTAGCCACCCTCGAAAGTGTGGAGACTGAGCATGTGCGCAAGGTGGTGGACAAATGTCATGGTAATATCTCGCGTGCCGCCGAACTGCTCGGCATCACGCGCCAGACGCTCTACTCGAAGATAAAGAAATAGTGTTTATATTGGGGAAGTTAAAATGGGGAGTTATAATGAGAAGTTAAAATGGGCCATATGATAATATTAATAGTACTGACGATAGTCTTAGTGTTGACTTTTGCACTCTACCTTTTCTATCGCCATCAGCGCCGCCTCCGAGAACGGGCTTTCCTCATGCGTGAGGCAGTGCGCAATGGTGATTTCACCTTCCGTGTGCCCACCAAAGGAATGTTATTTGGCGAGAAGGCCCTGCTTGATGCCCTCAACGACATGGAGAACAACATCGGTCGCCTGACAGCCCAAAACGAGGTGGAGTCGTGGGAGAAACTCACCCGTGTGCTCACCCACGAAATCAACAATGCCACAACCCCGATACTCAGTATCTGCCAGTCATATCTTGCCTCGCCATCCCTCCAGTCCTCCCCATATCACGAGGGCATCGAGGCAATTCACGACACAACATCCGCCCTTGCTGCCTTTGTGGATAGTTTTCGCAAGATGACGCAGATACAAAAGCCCGAGCCTGAAGAAATCTCCCCGCGCGATTTCATCTCCGGCATCTCCTGCATGTATCCCTCACTCGCATGGCACATCGACATCCCCGAATCTCTGACAATAACCATCGACCCCAATCTCCTTCGCCAGGCAATAATAAACATCGTGAAGAATGCCGCCGAGGCGGGAGCCACCACCATCTCCATACGATGGCTCGCCCGCCGTCTCTACATCAGCAACGACGGCTCGCCAATTCCTCCTGAGCACCAACGCGACCTCTTCATCCCCTTCTACACCACCAAGCACCACGGTTCCGGCATCGGACTCCCTCTCTCCCGCCAAATCCTGATGATGCAAGGCTACGAACTCTCCCTTGCCCCCATGCCGCAACCCGGCTATCACGTCACCTTCGTCATCTCCTCAATAAACAATCAATAATCCAAGTTTTGTCCAAATCCATACTTTTTACCCTACATTTGGGCGAAAATTAATCAGTTTTTGACCAAATCTGCACTTTTTACCCCACATTTGGGCGAAAATCGTTTGTTTTCTCAGATTTATTATGTATCTTTGCACAAAAATCAAAGGTATATGGAAAGACTGATTGGAAGGACACATGAATGTCAGGAATTGCAATGGTCAATGGATTCGCAACGCTCGGAACTGATAATCCTCTACGGCAGACGCCGTGTAGGAAAGACATTTCTTGTGCGTCGATTTTTCGACGACAGGTATAGTTTTCACTTTGTGGGAGCACACAGGAAGAAGAAAGCTGAACAACTCAAGAATTTTCGTGAGGCATTGTCTTATTATTCCCATTGTGACGATTTGCCCGATATTGACAATTGGCATGATGCTTTTCTGCAGCTTGGGCGTTATCTAGAATCCTGCGATGAGAAGCGCAAGGTCTTGTTCTTCGATGAAATGCCTTGGATTGACACTCAGGGAAGCGAGTTTGTTGAAGAACTTGAGTACTTCTGGTCGAGTTGGGTGCAGAATAGGGATGACATCGTGCTTATAGCTTGTGGAAGTGCAACAAGTTGGATGAAGGACAAACTGGAAGATAACCGCGGTGGTCTCCATAACCGCATTACGCATAGGATATATCTTCGCCCATTCTATCTGAATGAGTGCAAGGAGTATTTGATAGAACATGGTTTCGATTGGGATGAATATCAGATTATGCAATGCTATATGCTCTTCGGGGGAGTGCCTTTTTATCTGAGTCTCTTAAAACCATACATGAGTCTGCCTGAGAATGTTGACTCTCTGATTTTCAGAAGGGGAGGTGAACTGAGCGGGGAATTCGACGAACTGTATAACGCCCTCTTCAACAAGGCCGACCGATATATAAACATCGTAAGACTGCTGTCCACGCGACGTGAAGGATTCACGAGAAAGGAAATTGAGGAGAAAACAGGATACAGTGGCGGAAGCCTGACGAAAATGCTGGACAATCTCGAACGGTGCGACTTTACTGTCTCATACTCCCAATTCGGCAACAAGAGCAAGCTGACACTATATCGCCTTGCTGATTTCTACACATTGTTCTATTTCAGATATGTGGAGAATAACCGCAGTCGCGACGACCAATATTGGCAACATCATTTTATGGACAGAAGTGTGGAGTCGTGGGAAGGATTCTCTTTCGAAGAGATATGCCTTCGCCATTTGCCCCATATCAAGCAAGGGCTTGGTATTTCGGGTATAGCCACAGAGTCGTCTGCATGGCGTTTCATCCCTCAGAAGGGAGACGAGAGGAAGGGAGCGCAGGTTGACTTGGTGATTAAGCGTGTTGACAAGATTGTTCATCTTGTTGAAATGAAATTCTCCGAACCCCCATATACTATCTCCAAGGAATACGAAGATAAATTGAAAGCCCGACGCAACTTGTTTATGGAGATGGCAGGAGTGAAACGTGGGGTAGTGATTACGTTTGTCACCCCCGCAGGTGTGTCGCAAGGCATCCACTCGTCCATAGTTCACAGCCAACTGACAGCCAAGCATCTGTTTGCAGATGTCTTGTGAGGATTAACGAGGTTGTAACTATGATTAATATTTGACAAGTAGCATTATCCATCATCCGATGTATCTACGTTGTTCCATGCATCATCCTTCTTAACTTTTATTATATCTAATCGAAGGATGAACGAAGGTACAACGAAGGATGAACGAAGGATGAACGGAGGATGAACCTCTTTTCTGCTCTAAAAATAAGGCAAAAATGCGGATTTTGAATACACCATTTAACATAGAAGGTCATAATTAGATATATTATTTAAGTATTTTAAGATTTGGTAGTCCTAATACAATGCTTGCTCTCTTTTTTAGGAAACACTTCATTTTTGCGTTTAAGCAAGTTTTCTTGTTAATTTATGCTCCAAAAGAGAAAAAGGAATAATTGTTTTGCAGTTCGAATTAATCTTATCTGAAGAAGAAAGCACTTGGTTTCCACCTGTTCCACCTGTTCCGCAACTTCCGCAAGGATGGTGGTGGATGGAGGGGCTGTCGGCGGTGATGAGGGGGCTCGACAGCAAAACTGTCGAGAACGGTGGCTGAGCGGGTTGGTGGCTGAGCGGGCTGGTGGGGGCTATTTGGAGCGGGAAAGTTGCTCTGCCATGGTGTTGAGCTCGAGGCATTGGGCGCGGGTGATGGTCTTCTTTTCCATGTGGAAGGGCCAGGGGCTGATTTGGAGGAGAAGGCCGGCGGAACAGGCGTTGAAACTCTCGCCGGATGGTTTGTATAATGGTGGGAAGCCATTCTCGCGCAGGAGGATAATGCGGTAGCCGCGGTTCATGGCCTCGCGGAGCACTTCCCTCTCCTTGGGTGCAATGGCTGCACTGACAAGCACTCCACCTCGTTCGCCACATAGGAGCCATTCTTCACTAAGTCGGGCATTATCTTCGTCAGTATAGCTGCGATGCACGATGACTGCCACCTTGTCGGGGATGTCGAGCAGAAAGCGGTTGCCTATGACTTGGCAGTTCCGGCCTGCAACCTCCATATTATGGAGCACTGTGAAGAGCTGGGGATTGTTGCGTTTCAGTAAAAGGCGCCGGGGATT
>CALZYS010000175.1 GCA_945830345.1 uncultured Prevotella sp. | reverse complement strand
GGGTATTCAGTTGAGAACTGAACAGAGCAATCAGTTAGGAACTGAAAGCTCTATTTCCATAATCACCCCTCACTTGCCTCGTCGTGAGGTTCTGCTTATGGCGGAACAGTGAGTTGAGGGCATCCAGTGCCTTCACCAACTTTGGACAATTATCAATCCAGCGACTTTAGGTTGTCGAGGTCGGCACTTGACAGGCGGTCAACCTCGTCGTAGTTGGCCCTATCATCACAAGCATCTGCAGGTTGACCACCCAAGTGGGGAGGGAGGAATATTAACCTTAATTTATAGATAATAAGGTGTGCAAAAAATCATAAAATAGTTATTTTTATCTATTTTATTTTGTAATTTGGAACAATATTATTACTTTTGCACCACAAAATGAATTAATACTGTTGATAAATAGAAAAAAGAACATGAAAAAGAACATTATTAAGTATGCCGCTATGGCTCTGATGCTCATGAGTGGCGCAAGCGCAAATGCACAGATTGACCTGGGGAGCATCCTCGGTGGTCTCAGCGGTAATTCGGGTAGTACAACAGGCAATGTAATATCAAGCCTCACCTCTATCTTCTCGTCTGACAAGCAGGCTACTGCCAATAATATTGTTGGCACATGGGCATACGACTCACCTGCCATCGTTTTTGAGTCGGACGATCTGCTAACAAAGACAGGTGCTGCTTTGGCTGCAAACAAGATTGAAGCGAAATTGCAAACGACTCTCTCAAAGTATGGCATCACCAAGGAGAAATTTAATATCACATTCAAGGAGGACGGCACTTTCTCTGAGACTATCAAGGGAAAGACTTATTCGGGCAAATGGACTGTCATCGACAGTAAGTTGCAACTCACCTACTCCCTCAAGACAATGGAAATAACCACGCAGAAGGAGGGAAACAAACTGATGTTTGTGACCGACGCCACAAAACTGCTGACCCTCGTGCAGTCACTTGGCGCAAAGACTGCCACAAGTTCAAGTCTATCGACTATCACGTCATTGGCCAAGAATATCAAAGGCATGAAAGTTGGTCTTACGCTTGTAAAAGAATGAGGAATGAAGAATTGACAAACGCACAACCTGCCATAATCAGGGCTTTCTTTGCGTCGTTTGCAGAGGGAATACTGTCGGCTAATGCCGAGAGACAGGAGGGAACTGTGGAAATGACTCCTCGGATTGTGAAGACAGTGATGTTGGAGCATTATGAGGAGATATCCAAGAATTACTTCGACATTATGTTCAATCCTATTGCATTGCTGCATTACGATACGGCAGAGGAACTGATAGGCATATTGCGTTCGCCAGAGATTGCCCCTACCATACTGTCGCCTAAGGACCTCTTCCGTCACGCATGCCGTACGGAAGAGGCCCATGAGGACATGATTACGGAATATCGTCGCAACTTCTCATCATTGCTTGCTGGCAAGGTGATGTCGATAGACGACTTCTTCGGAGGATTCCCAGAAGGTTATCTTGAGGACAGCAACGAACATAGGGAGAAGGAAGTGAGGGCATTGACACAGACGGTGGTGAAAGCGTTCTTTGCCGGAAGAAAGACGGCAAAGGCAGAATGTGGTGCAGGCTCCAATCAGGTGTATCTTTTCCGTCTGCTGCTCGACAGTATGCAGACCCTACTCCACTCACGCCCTGTGGTGATGGATGACGACATCGACCTGAATGCCGCATTCATGCTCGTATGCCGCAATGAGAATAATCTATCCACCATGCTTCAGACAATGCAGGCTGCATCAATGGACTGCGTCTGACGCCTTTCCGATAATCACCTTCACCTTCATTATCCTGCGCTCGTCCATCTCGAGCACCTCGAAGGTGTAGTTGGCATGATTAATCTGCTCCTTGATTGTGGGGAACTCCCCTTTTATCTCAAGCAGCAGTCCTGCTAATGTATCGGCATCACCTTCAATCTCCTCAAACACATCACTGTCGATGTTCAATGTCTTATAGAAATCGCTGAGAAGAGTCTTTCCCTCGAAGATATATGTATTACTGTTGAGGCGGACGAAATTCTTTTCGTCCTCGTCATATTCATCGTTGATCTCACCTACTATCTCTTCTAAGATGTCCTCAAGAGTGACAATGCCGCTTGTGCCTCCAAACTCATCCACAACAATGGCTATATGCACCTTGTTATTTTGGAACTCACGCAGGAGATCGTCGATTTTCTTTGTCTCGGGAACGAAATAGGGCGGACGTATGAGCGACTGCCAACGGAATGTGGATGGTTTGCCGAGATGAGGCAGCAAATCCTTGATATAGAGTATGCCACGGATATTGTCGATACTGTCCTGATAGATGGGAATACGCGAGTAGTTGTTCTCCACTATACATTTGAGCACATCGGGAAATGGGGAATGCATGTCGAGGACAGTCACGTCCTGACGACTGGTCATGACCTCTTTGGCAGTTTCGTCGCCAAATCTCACGATACTCTCCAATATCTTTTTTTCATCCTTTATCTCCTCCTTGTCAGTGAGTTCGAGTGCCTGTTCAAGGTCGTCAACACTGAGCACATGACTCTCCTTCTGCACAACCTTCTCGGCAAGAATACCCGAGCGGATGAGTATTGAGGCGAAAGGATAAAAAATGCGACGGCACAGACAAATCGGACTTACCACCTTGCGGCAGAAGTCAACCGGATTATGGGTTGAATACACCTTTGGCATAATCTCGCCGAAAAGAAGAAGCAGGAAGGTGAGGAGGATGGTGAGGCAAATGAACTGCAACCAATAGGCACGTCCGAAGTCAATGACATGGGCAAAGAAATAGTTACATAGCATGATGATAGTCACATTCACCAAGTTGTTGGTGATGAGAATAGTAGCAAGAGTGCGCTCAGATTCTTCACGCAGATGAAGAATCTTACGGTCGGCATCTGATTTGCCTTCTTCGAGGGCACTAACATCATTGGGAGTCAATGAGAAAATGGCAATCTCAGACCCGGAGGCAAATCCCGACACCAGCAGCAGCAGGAGTGCCAATACACCTGATATAATAGCTCCCAAAGAGGGAGTGAGCAACTGCACTTGCTCAAAAGAATGGACTATATCTAACGGTATCAAAACATTAACTTTTTGGTGATAACATCTCCATATTCTCAGCCCAAACCTCGGTAGTGGTGCGCCTTACGCCATCTTTGTCATTATAAGCTGAATAACGGAGTCGGCCCTCGATATAGAGATGGTCGCCCTTGTGGACATACTCCTCAACAGTCTTGGCCAACTTTCTCCATAAAATAACGGTATGCCAATCGGTGCGTTGAGGCACTTGCGTACCATTAGGAAGGGTGT
This sequence comes from uncultured Prevotella sp., assembly GCA_945830345.1. Classification (GTDB taxonomy): domain Bacteria; phylum Bacteroidota; class Bacteroidia; order Bacteroidales; family Bacteroidaceae; genus Prevotella. The sequence goes on along the minus strand of CALZYS010000175.1, from coordinate 668 downwards.
ATCCCCTCTCCGACGTGGCAAGCGACAAACGGGCAACTGGGGTGTCAGCATCTACATACTGTACCTCGGGATCCTTGCCCACATATCCTATCAGCATGACTTTATTCATTATGAAAATAATTAAAAAGCTCCAAGATATTCAAACTGGAAATTCTTTCCCTTGGGTGACGGGAACTGGCTGCGGGGGTCAACCCTCTGACGCAGGTTGTCGATAATGCGGTTGTAGCAGTCCATACCCGACACTGCCTTGCAGCGAGCCACAAAATGCGTATCGCGATATTCGAACTTACCAGTGCCTGGAATAAGAAGCACACGCTTGAAATCTACAATACCCTCATACCATCCCTCGCGCTTCTCGTTAAGTCGGGCAAGAACAGGGGCAACCAACGGCTTTTCACCATTATCAGAAGGAGTACGAAGGGCCTTCTTGTTCTTGAAGTCCTCCATAGAAGCTGCCTCTGTCTTGATGACAATAAAATAAACACGTGGACGAATCTTGTAGCGCTTGGGATAGTAAATATCACTATCTGCATACTGACGTATGTCTTGTTCCAAAGCTGCATCCATTCCTATTTCTTCTATTCCTGAAAGAAAGTCTATTGCTTCATCTACGGTATGAACCAATATTTCGCTATCAAAATATCTTAGATATAAATTCATAAATAAAA
>CALZYS010000174.1 GCA_945830345.1 uncultured Prevotella sp. | reverse complement strand
TATTGGACGCTTTCGCAAAGGCGTCCAATATTGTTTTTTCCGACAAGCGCTACGGATTTGTGGGCGAAACGAGCATTAAGGGCAGGAAGGTGTTCCTGTTGAAACCTTCGACATACATGAATCTCAGTGGAAATGCCGTGAGATATTGGATGAACAAGGAGAACATCGACCTCGAACGACTGCTCGTCATAGTGGATGACATAGCCCTGCCTCTTGGCGCTCTCCGACTGAAACCGGCGGGCAGCAATGCCGGACACAACGGACTCGGAAACATACAATCGGTGCTCGGTACCGACCATTACTGCCGACTAAGGGTGGGAATAGGCAACGACTTCCCGAGAGGACAGCAAATCAACTGGGTGCTCGGCAGATTCGAAGAAGAGGAAATCAAAGCCCTCGAACCGAAGATTGAGACGGCTTGCGAGATAATCAAAAGCTTTGTGCTCACGGGAGTCGATTTCACTATGAACGCATTTAATAAAAAGAAATTGTAATGGCTGAACAGGCAAGGATTGACAAGTGGCTTTGGGCTGCGCGTATCTTCAAGACACGCTCTCTGGCTGCCGACGCATGCAAAAACGGCAGGGTGAGCATTAACAACGTCAACGTGAAACCATCGCACATGGTGAAAGTGGGCGAGACGGTCAGCGTGAGGAAGCCGCCCGTCACTTATTCCTTCAAGATTCTGCAGACAATAGAACAGAGGGTGGGGGCGAAGCTTATTCCCGGGATATACGAGAATGTCACTACGCCCGACCAATATGAACTGCTCGAGATGAACCGCATCAGCGGATTCGTCGATAGGGCACGCGGCACAGGACGTCCTACCAAAAAGGAACGCCGAGCTCTCGACGCTTTCATCGGACCATCGTTCGACGATATCGACTTCGACGATGACGATGAATGACTATGTGTGTTTTTTTATAAATTATCAACATCAATAATTAATTTTAATAATTTAAATTCAAATGAAAACATTCAATGTGATTGCCAATAGTGCCAAGATGGTGCTTGCAGCTACAACAGTTACTGTCGCCATGACTTCGTGTCTTGGTGAGGCCGACAATTCGTATGCCTATGTTCAACAATCAACACTATGTTATGCAAATTCGAAAGCATTCAATGTTGCATTCCAGATTAGTTCGAATTGGCAATTATCTAAAGGTAGTGACGCGGATTGGATAACTCTTGATCCATTTTATTCTTATGGTAAAGGACCATCAATGGGTTCTATACCCGTTTTAGTAAGTCCGAATGCAACAGGTAAGGCAAGAGTGGCTACTATTAATATTACCGGGGCAGATGGTAAATCAAACCTCGCGCAGGTTTTGCAGTATGCCACCAAAGGAGACGGCTCTTTATATAACGCTCGTAATGTAATGTCAATTGAAGGTAGTGATGGATCAAAAATTGAATTAGGATATGATCCTGAGACACGTGTTCCTTATTATTGCAAAATTACCAAAAATGACAAGGTCTTAGAAAACATAATTGTTGACTATCTGCCTAGGTATTCTGATACAACACGTGTTATGAGGATGTCTGTTAATGATATTCCCTTCACTACCAAGGTTGATTATGGATACCAACCATTCAAGGCATTGGTTTCGGATGAGAATAAGGAGTCGGTTGATTTTGCAATAAACAGTATGTATTCGCAAATTATTGTTAAGAGAAATGAAGGAATGGATAATGCAAATGTCCAGACTTTCAATACGTCTGGATGGTTGAATCCTGATAGTGTTTCGTCTTTCACGCGCATGATTATTGGATATAAGGCCCATGGAAATAAGATGGAAGAAACTCTTGATCTTAAGCATACAGAGAAAATCAGCAATAGATATCAGAGTATTGATGCCAACCAACTTATATTTGGCGTTGAGCGAATGAATCCATTTATCTTCCTTGGTTTCTATCGTTATGCCCGTTGTCCTTTTGTATTTGAGTCTGCTGAAAGTGTTGATAAGAAATACACATATGCAGTTTCATGTACTCTAAATACAGACAAGTCCATTAACACGCTTACTGTCGGTCGAGAGGATGGTTCGTCTGTCACATATACATTCCAGTATTAATCTTACACCTTATTATATATATAATATATGGTAAATATTGCGATATTCGTCTCGGGCAATGGTAGTAACTGCGAGAACATCATTCGCCATTTCGCCAATAGCAATGTGGCGAGGGTGGCTCTTGTGGTGAGCAACAGGACTGATGCTTTTGCTCTTGAGAGGGCAAAGCGTCTTGGTGTGCCTGCGCTCACGTTGTCCAAGGCGGATTTCGCTAATCAAGATACCACCTTGAAGGTGCTGGATTCCTATGGCATCGGGTTTGTGGTGCTTGCGGGATTCCTTATGATGGTGCCTGGCTATCTGCTTAGGCGTTATCATCTCAGGATGGTGAACATCCATCCGGCACTTTTGCCAAAATATGGTGGCAAGGGTATGTACGGTCATCATGTGCACGAGGCTGTGAAAGCCAATGGAGAGACTGAGACTGGTATCACGATACACTATGTCACTGAGGAATGTGATGGTGGCGATATCATTTTTCAGTCACGAGTGGCTGTCGCGCCTGATGATTCGCCTTATGAGATAGAGGCAAAGGTGCACGAACTGGAGATGAGGGATTTTCCCTCGGTAATCGAGAATTTGATCTCCAAAATATAATTATCAACAGGAGTCATTGTCTAACCTCCTTAAAAAAAACAACAAAATGAAAACAGCAAAACAACAAGTGAGCGTGCTGTTCATGCTTTTCAGTATGCTCTTCTGCGTTTGCCTAATTACGGCTAACGTGCTTGAGACAAAGCAAATGGCCTTCGGGCCTATCAGTATCACCGGTGGACTCATCGTATTCCCGGTTTCCTACATCATCAATGACTGTGTGTGCGAAGTTTGGGGCTATCGCAAGACCCGATTGCTCATCTGGCTCGGATTCTCGATGAACTTCCTCTTCGTGATGTTTGGTGCATTGTGTGATGTTATTCCCGGAGCGCCTTATTGGGACAACGAGGCAGGATTTCATGCCATCTTCGGTTTGGCGCCTCGTGTTGCCGTCGCCTCATTCATCGCATTCATTGTAGGCTCGTTTGCCAATGCCTATGTGATGAGTAGGATGAAGATTTCGTCGCAAGGCAAGAACTTCTCGCTTCGTGCTATCATGAGTACGATATTCGGTGAGACGGCCGATTCCCTCATTTTCTTCCCTTTAGCATTGGGTGGGGTGGTGCCCAATAATGAGCTTCCTGTGTTAATTGTGTCGCAGATAGTGCTTAAGACCCTTTATGAAATCGTAGTACTGCCTATTACAATACAAGTGGTGAAATTCACTAAGCGTCACGAGGGTACGGACGAATACGATAATGATATTAAGTACAACATTTTTAGTGTCAGCAATATATGATGAACGAAGATAACCGCAAGAGCGAAGGACTGCATGCATTGGGTAATAAAACAAAATATTCCATGGATTATGATCCTGAAGTGCTCGAGACTTTTGAGAACAAACATCCTGAGAATGACTATTGGGTGCAGTTTAACTGCCCGGAGTTTACATCTCTATGCCCGATTACAGGACAACCGGATTTTGCCGAAATCAAGATAATGTATCTTCCCGACCAGAAAATGGTTGAGAGCAAGAGTCTTAAATTGTATTTGTTCAGTTTCCGCAATCATGGGGATTTCCATGAGGACTGTATTAATATAATAATGAAAGACCTTGTGCGACTTATGGAACCCAAATATATTGAGGTGCTTGGCATTTTCACTCCACGTGGGGGAATAAGCATTTATCCTTATGCTAATTATGGTAAGTCTGGTACACGCTATGAACAGCTCGCTGAGAAGCGATTAATGGAGCATAATATTGTTTAAATGTGAATAAATGTTATAAATTTAAAGATTTTCTGCAAAATATTTGGTGGGTTCAAAAAAAGTGCGTACCTTTGCATCCGCTTTCGAACAAAATC
>CALZYS010000173.1 GCA_945830345.1 uncultured Prevotella sp. | reverse complement strand
GCTGATGGAGCGTAAGGTTGCCAGCGACTCCATCGCCCATCATCTCAACTCGCGAAAATATGAGGAAGGAATGTTATCGACTTTCGACCTCCATACGTCGGCGCAGACTCTGCACAACTCAAAGGTGAGACTGCTGCAGACAAGGCTGATGGCGGAGATAAAGAAGAGGCTGGTGGAATATTATGAGGAATGAGGAATGAGGAATGAGGAATTAGGAATTAGAAATTAGAAGTTATGGACATAAAGATTGAAAAGAAAAAGTATTGGGTGCCTAAGAAATACTGGCCTTGGATTGGCGGTGGCACTGTGATTGTGGCTGTGCTCGTGTGGCTTGCCACGGGTAATTTCGCATCTACATTGAAGGTGGAGAGAAGAGGATTGAGTATCGGCAATGTCGAGAAGAAGGAGTTCAACGACTATGTGTCGGTGGACGGTCAGGTGGTGCCGATTCAGGTGGTGCAAGTGTCGCCTCAGGAGGGCGGTATTGTCTTGGAGCGTGTTGTGGAGGAGGGCGCAAAGGTGAAGAAGGGCGACGTGCTCGTGCGACTTTCGAATACCAATCTCGACCTTGAGATTCTGCAGGCGGAGAGTGAACTCGCCGAGAAGCAGAACATGTTGCGCAACACGCATATCACTATGGAACAGGACAAGTTGGCAAACCAAAAGGAGGAAGTGCAATTAGAGCAGGACGTGACAACCAAGCGCCGTGCATACGAGCACCAGGAGAAACTGTATAAGGAGCGTCTCGTGAGCCGCGAGGATTATCTCAAAGCTAAGGAGGAATATGAGTTGGCGTATAAGAGCCTCGCCCTCGTAAAACAGAAACTGAAGAAGGATGCCCAGCTTCGCCAGTCGCAGGTGGATCAGATGGGTGACAATCTTGCCGCCATGCAGAAGAACGTGATTCTCGTGCGTGAGCGCAAGGAGAGACTTGAAGTCAAGGCACAGACCGACGGTGAGGTGGGACTCATGGATGTGGAACTTGGACAGAGCGTTGGTGCAGGACAGAAGATTGGCGTGGTGAACGACTTGTCAGACTATAAGGTGAGGGCGCAAGTGGATGAGCACTATATCGACCGAGTGCATCAGGGACTCACCGCCACATTCTCGCAGGCAGGCAAGAGCTATACTCTCTGTGTAAGGAAGGTATATCCCGAAGTAAAAGAGGGACGCTTCAAGATTGATTTCATTTTCACCGGCGAGCGTCCGAAGAACATCCGCACTGGTCAGACATATTACATCGACCTCCAGCTTGGCGAATCCAAGCAGGCAGTACTGATACCCAAAGGCACATTCTATTCCGTCACAGGCGGCAACTGGATCTTTGTTCTCGATCGAGATGGCAACAAGGCATACCGCCGCAACATCCGCATCGGACGACAGAATCCGCAGTACTACGAGGTGCTCGAAGGACTGGAGCCAGGGGAGAAGGTGATTGTGAGTGGATATGAGGCATTTAAGGATAATGAGGTGCTGGTTATAAAAAATTAAAGAATTAAAATATTAAATAATTAAAGGATTAAGGGTGAAAGAGATAATTAATTCTATACGGAATCTTGGGCGGCGAGGGCAGCATAACGTCGTGAAGATTGTGTGCCTCGCCGTGGGCTTGGCACTCGGGTCGGTGATGATTGCCGAGGTGTGGTATGAACAGAACTACGACACTTGGTTTGAGGGGCATGAGCGGACTTACAGGGTCTATATGTCTTATATGATTAACGGTCAGGAGGGCACGAGCCGATTTACGTCAGGTGCCACGGCAATGGGACTGCGGAAATATTGTCCGCAGGTGGAGGCGGCGACACGCTGGCGCGAACTGCTTGGCAAGGGGCAGTTTATCGCTGTCGGCGACAAGCGGATAATGGAGCGATGCAGGGTTGTGGACAGTTGCCTGTTTGACGTTTTTCCACAGACTATTATTGCTGGTGACGCAAAGAAGGCTCTCTCGCAACCGTTCTACTGCGTCGTGAGCCGTGACCTGGCTGAGCGGCTTGGCGGTGTTGAGGAGGCGATGGGAATGAGAATCACCTCACGCGACTTCCCATCGGTGTCGTTGACCATCGGTGCAGTGTATGAGGACTTTCCGCTCAGCTCCGACCTTCGCAACGAGCATCTTTTCTGCTCGATGGCGACGTGGAATAAGGTCAGCGACTGGGACTCGCCCAACAACTGGGTGGGCAACGAGTGCTATCATGGATATGTGAGACTGCGCGAGGGAGCGAAGCCCGATGACATAAAGGCAGGAGTGAAGAAGATGATTGAAGAGAACGTTGACCAGAAGATGCTGAAGGAAGCGGGAGTGGGGCTTGACTACTATCTCGTGAAAGCCAATGAGGTGCACATGGAGGGTGACTTCGCCAAGACCATGGTGATGCTGCTGTCGGTGTTGGCAGCCGTGTTGCTGTTCTCGATGGTGATGAACTATCTGCTGATTATCATAGGCAACGTGTTGACGCGCGGTCGCGAGATGGCAGTGAGGAAATGCTTTGGAGCTGGCAATAGGAATATGCTCTCCATAACATTCTCCGAGACACTCGTCCACCTGATTATCGCCTCTGTGCTTGCCACATTATTAATATTTGTATGCAAGGGCAGCATTGAGCAGCTACTTGGCGCACCCGTGGAGGTGGTTGTGCTGAATCGCGGGGCATGGATTCTTGCCGCCATTTTCTTGGCTATACTCGTTGTGGGCGGCGTGGTGCCGGCATGGCTTTACTCAAGTGTTCCCGTCACATCGGCGTTTCGTGGCTACCATACGTCGCGCCGTCGCTGGAAACTTGCCTTGCTCGCATTCCAGTTTGTGGCTTCGGCTACGCTCGTGGCAATGCTCGTTGTTATACATCAGCAATACTCTATGATGATGGACAAATACATGGGTTACGACTTCGACCGATTGGCTGTGGTGGCAGTGAACGGGGGTCAGCAGGACGAGAACTACTCGAAGTGCGAAGACGAATTGGCACGACTGTCTGAGGTGGAGATGGTGTCGAGCTGCACTTGCCTGCCCCTCGACCCTGCCAGCGGCAACAACGTGCAGGTACCGGGCGACTCGCACAATCTGTTTAACATTGCCGATCTCTACTATGTGGGCAACGGCTATATGAAGTTGATGAACATAAAAGTTATAGACGGAAAGACATTTACGGAAAACTCCGACAGCACTATGCGTGAGGTGATGGTAAGTCGCAGTTTTGTGGTGAAGATGGACTCGATGCTGCATTGGAAGGGCAGTGCCGTAGGGCGAAAGGTGTTTATCAGTGAGCATAGTCAGACTCAGAATGACCTCTTTACTATCTGCGGCGTGTATGAGAACATACATATCGGCAACATCACCAATCCCGACACCCGTCCGAGTGTGATGTTCTACAACCGCAAGAACAATCCCTATATCTTGGTGCGCCTGCACCATTTGGATGAGGCATCGATGAAAGCCGTTCGCCGCACAGTGGAGAGGCTTTGCCCGGGGCGCGAGGTGCAGGTGGTGACTTATCCATCGTTGGTTGGCGACAGCTATCAGGATGTTGATTCGCTGCGCAAGGTGGTGATGGCGGCTGGCGTGGTGACGTTCCTTATTGCCCTGATAGGACTTGTGGGCTACACCATCGACGAGGTGAACCGCCGCCGCAAGGAGATAGCCATAAGAAAGGTGAACGGCGCAAAGGTGATGGACATACTATCCATCTTCGTCCGCTCCATCCTGTGGATAGCAGTGCCATCGCTCGCAATGGGTTGCATTGCCGCCGTAGTGCTTTCCAACCAGTGGCTCACGGCGTTCAGTGAGAAAATAACCCTATCGCCACTCGTTTTCCTGACAAGTTTTATCGTTCTCCTTGTCTTGGTAGTGGCGGTAGTGGTTATCAATAGTTATAAAATAGCAAATGGAAATCCAGTAAAATATTTGAAGGATGAATAAGGTAAACATTAAATCTTACATTACGTTTCTATCAAGAAACAAGGTTTATACCGCCATCAACGT
>CALZYS010000172.1 GCA_945830345.1 uncultured Prevotella sp. | reverse complement strand
CGGTGGTAGCCCTTACATACGTGGCTTCGCAGCGTACTTTCTTCGGCTACAACGACATGGCCGACGCCAAGAGTATGCTTGAGAGCATCGCCCGCAGTTTCGGTTATATCTATGGTCGCGAGAAGAACGTGCGTATCAACACCATCTCCCAGTCGCCCACTCCCACCACTGCCGGTAAGGGTATCAAGGACATGGACAACCTTATGGACTTCTCCAACAAGATGTCGCCTCTTGGCAATGCCTCGGCTGAGGATTGCGCCAACTACTGCGTGATGATGTTCTCTGATTTCACCCGCAAGGTGACTATGCAGAACCTCTTCCACGACGGAGGTTTCTCGTCGATGGGTATGAGTCTGCGCGCAATGAACCAATACTCTAAGGATCTCACCCCCTATGAGGATGAGAACGGAAAGATTATTTACGGATAAAAATGAGAAGACTTACAACCGTTTGGATGCTCTTGTGCATCGCCCTTATGGCAAGTGCCAGGGATTATAGCAAGTATTACCAGAACTTGCCTACTGAGGTAAAGCCCGTAGCAGAGGTGGTAATACCCGATAATGCAGTTAGTATCACTGACTTCGGTGGAGTGGGTGATGGACAGACGCTGAATACCGAGGCTTTCCGCAAGGCTATCTCTTCCTTGGTGAAGAAAGGCGGCGGAAGGGTGGTGGTGCCTCAGGGCGTATGGCTCACAGGCCCTATCTCCTTCAAGGACAACATCGAGCTTCGCATTGAGAAGAACGCCATTGTGATGTTCTCACCCGACAAGTCCCTCTATCTCGACAAGGACGGTAAATCATCGCGCGTGGAACCTTGTATCAAGGCTTCTAAGCGCAAGAATATCGCTATCACCGGCGAGGGAATCATCGACGGCAATGGTGCTCAGTGGCGACCAGTGAAGCGCTCGAAGGTGAGCGATGTCGAGTGGAAGCGATTCAAGCAGATGGGAGGTGTGGAGCGCAATAACGGACAATTGTGGTATCCTTGGGATTTGAAGGACGGTTCACCAAATCTCGGCGACACCCCCGAGGCACAGGAGAAGAGGCGCAACGACCTTGTGCGCTTCACCGACTGCGAGAATATCCTCATCGAGGGAGTCACCTTCCAGAACTCCCCCCGATTCCATGTCCATCCGCTCAATTCGCGCAATATCATCATCGACGGTATAACGGTGCGTTGCCCGTGGAATGCCCAGAATGGAGATGCCATCGACATCAGCGACTGCCATCAGGTGCTCATCGTCAATAGCACTGTTGATGCCGGAGACGACGGTCTGTGCATGAAGAGCGGAAAATACAAGGAAAACTCGCTTGTGAATGGTTGTGAGGACATATTGATACAAGACAACACGGTATTCCATGCCCATGGCGGATTTGTGATTGGAAGTGAGAACGTGTGCGGCACCAAGCGCCTTGTGGTGCGCCAGTGCCGATTCTCGGGCACCGACACAGGGCTTCGCTTCAAGAGCGGCATAGGTCGTGGAGGAAAGACCGAGAAGGTGTATATCTCCGACATCGTGATGACCGACATCAATGACGAGGCTATCATCTTCCAGTGCGACTATGTTGATAGGCCTGCGGGAAGGGAAGGTGCTACGGCAGCTGATCCTAAAGACCAGTTCATCCCCCAATTCCACGACATTAATATTAATAATGTGGTGTGTCGCGGTGCTGGCACTGGCATATACGCTCATGGCATAGAGGGTTACGACTGTATAGACGTGACCATCAAGAACACCACGATAGTGAACGCTAAGAAAGCGACTGACATAGACGACAAGACGGCGAAGGTGAGACGTTGATACGATGCGTCTCCCACGTCATTGCGTCGATGGTAAGCAGTGCGTCGGTGAGCAATTCACCGGTATTTGTTAGATATTTGATTGTTTCGGTGGCTTGTATGATACCTATCATACCTGCCACCGTTCCTAATATACCCACCTGACTGCTTGTGGGTATGTCTTCCTGGGATGGTTCGTCGCCAAAGATACAACGGTAGCACGCATGGCCAGGAACGTAGGTGAAGGCATTGCCGCTATATCTCAACACACCACCATGCGAGTAGGGCTTTTTGTATTTGACGCAGGCGTCGTTGATGAGGTATTTGGTGTGATAGCGGTCGGTGCCGTCGATGACGAAGTCGTAGTCGGAGAGGATGGAGGTGGTGTCGTGGTGGCCGGGCAGCGAAACTGCCCGGAACGGTGGCTCTTTGGGCTTTTGGGACTCTTCGGCGGTGAAGAACTCGGGGATTTCGATTATGCGGCAGTTGGGGTTGATGGAGCGAAGTTTTTCGGCGGCTGAGGCGACTTTGGGCTTTCCCACGTCGGGGGTGAAGTGGATTATCTGTCGCTGCAGGTTGCTCTCATCTACCACGTCGCCGTCCATAAGACCGATGGTGCCCACTCCTGCGGCGGCAAGATACATCGCTATTGGCGACCCCAATCCTCCGCACCCGATGATAAGCACACGTCCCTCGGCAAGTCGTTCTTGTCCCTCCTTGCCAATCTCCTTTAATAATATATGCCGGCTATATCGCCGCAGCTCCTCATCCCTCATCCCTGATTCCTAATTCCTCATTTAATCTTGTCAAATCCTTCACCGAATACGCCTTGGCAGAACGACTGCGAGACGAGGGCGTCGGGGTCAATCGACTTTACATAGTTGAACAGGTCCTGCGACTCATATTTCCTTGCCAGCACCATCAGTATCTGCACATCGTGCTTCGAATACCAGCCAATACCGTTGATGAGAGTTGTGCCGCGGTGCATGCGCTTCGTGATCTTGTCGGCAATCTCGTCGTATTTCTTTGAGATGATGAAGAACTGCACCGTCTGTCGTGTACCGTTGATGACATAGTCGCACATGTAGGCGGCAATAAGCGTGAATGCCACACCATATACTATCGTCTCGGTGCTCTTGAAGAGGAAATACGACGAACCGATGATACAGAAGTCGCACATCTGCATGGCACGTCCGAAACTCATGCGGGTGTATTTATTGAGCAGAGCCACAAGGATGTCGGTGCCTCCCGTAGATCCATTGTGGGAGAACACAAAGCCAAGACCTGCACCACCAAGCATACCGCCAATGAGCACGTGCATGAACTTGTCCTCGCCAGCAGTGATGATGGGGTAGGCGGCAAATATCGGTTGCAGGAATCCCACAAGAAGCGACATTATTGTCACACCAACTACCGTGCGCCATACAAACTGCTTGCTCAGTTGCTTGAATGCCAATGCCAACATGGCAAAGTTGAGCCCCCAAATGCTGAATGCGGGCGGTATGTTGAATGCATAGTAAATCAATGCGGCAGCACCCGACACTCCTCCCATCACCACCTTTTCGGGCAGGACGAATGCAGTGAAACCGAAGGCATACAAGAATATGCCGAAGAAGATGAAGAAGAAGTCCTTGATAGTCTGTCGGCGCTTGCGCTTCCTCTGCTCTTCCTTTGATTCTGCAACAGCTATGTCAGCTGTTTTTTCATTTGGTTGTTCCATATTATACAATAATTGTCAATTTTGGCGGCAAAGGTACATCAAAAAAATCAAACTACGAAAGATTTTTCTATTTATTTTCATTCCATGGTGTGACATTTTGTCAGTTTACTCCTTTTCGGCACGGGTTTTGTGAATAAAGTGATAAAAGTTAATGATTAAATAAAATAAAGAAAGGAGTCAAGTATGACATTCGACAAGTTTACAATCAAGGCGCAAGAGACAGTGCAGGAAGCGGTCAATCTTGCGCAGCGTTCAGGACAACAGTCGATAGAGCCGGTACATCTGTTGAAGGCATTGATGGACAAGGCTCGCGACGTCACCAACTTCATCTTCCAGAAACTCGGTGTCAACACCCAGCAGATAGAGATGCTCCTCGAACAGGAGATCAAGCATCTGCCACGAGTTCAGGGTGGTCAGCCGTATTTTTCCAACGACACCAACCAAATCCTCGTCAATGCCGAGAATATCTCGCAGAAGATGGGCG
>CALZYS010000171.1 GCA_945830345.1 uncultured Prevotella sp. | reverse complement strand
ATGGAGATTCAGAACGGAGAGACCGACCATCACCAGTTTAGCTTCATGGCTCCCCACAGAGTACTGCCGCAGTTGCCGTGCTGGACATGCAACACCAACAAGGCGGTGCACGACACACTGAAATCGGGACTCGCCGACTCGCCCCTGTTCAACGGACAGATTCAGAGCATCGGTCCGAGATACTGCCCCTCGATAGAAACCAAACTCGTCACCTTCGCCGACAAGGACCAGCACCCACTGTTCCTCGAACCCGAGGGCGTTGAGACCAACGAGATGTATCTTAACGGATTCTCGTCGTCGCTGCCGATGGAAATACAGTTGGCGGCTCTGAGACACATTCCTGCCTTCCGCAACCTTGAGGTATATCGACCGGGATATGCAATAGAATATGATTTCTTCGACCCGACGCAGTTGACTCATTCGTTGGAGTCGAAAATCATCACTGGACTGTTCCTCGCCGGACAGGTGAACGGCACCACGGGATATGAGGAGGCAGCAGGACAGGGCATCGTGGCTGGAATAAACGCAGCCATAGTCTGTGGCTCTTCGTCGGGCAAGCAGGATGGTGATTCTGAGGAAAAGCGATTCATCATGAAACGCGACGAGAGTTATATCGGTGTTCTGATTGACGATCTCGTCACTAAGGGCGTTGACGAACCATATCGCATGTTCACGTCGAGAGCGGAATATCGCATCCTTCTGCGTCAGGACGATGCCGACGCCCGACTCACGGAGAGAGCCTACAAGATTGGAGCGGCTACGAGAGAACGGTATGATTGGTGGGAGAAAAAGAAGGATGCTATCGATGAACTCATAAAATTCTGCGAATCATTCTCCATCAAACCAAAGGAGATCAACTCTGCGTTGGAATCGATAGGAACGACACCACTGCGTATGGGCTGCAAACTGATAGACCTGGTGGCACGTCCGCAGTTGGACTTCCCTACCCTATCCAACATCATTCCCGAACTCAAAGCTCAGCTCGAAAAGCCCGAAAACCGCAACGAGGAAATCGCCGAAGCCACGGAAATTCGCATCAAATATAAAGGCTATATCGAACGCGAGAAAATCGTGGCGGACAAGATGCACCGCCTCGAAGACATCAAAATCAAAGGCAGATTCAAGTATGCCGAAATGAACCAACTATCTACGGAGGCGCGCCAAAAACTCGAAGCAATCAACCCCGAGACGGTGGCGCAGGCGAGCCGTATTCCTGGCGTCAGTCCGAGCGACATCAACGTCCTCCTGGTACTGTTGGGCAGGTGAATGTTCCACGTGAAACATTAAAGTAAAGTAAAACATATTAAGTAATTGATTATGAACAACAAAACATTATTGGATAATCTGCGTTGCATACCAGATTTTCCGAAGAAAGGGATTAATTTTAGAGATGTAACAACACTCTACAAAAATCCGGAGTGCATGCAGGTCATGATGGACGAACTGTATGAATTGTATAAGGACAAGGGCATCACAAAAATCGTGGGTATTGAGAGTCGCGGTTTTGTAATGGCTTCTGCCCTTGCGGTAAAATTGGGTGCGGGAGTTGTGCTTTGTCGAAAGGAAGGCAAACTGCCAGCAGAAGTGGTGAAGGAAAGCTATGCCAAGGAATATGGCACAGATACCATCGAGATTCACAAGGATGCAATCACCGAGGATGATGTGGTATTGATGCACGACGACCTACTGGCTACTGGCGGTACTATGAAGGCCGCATGTGATCTCGTAGCAAAGTTCAACCCCAAGAAGATTATGGTGAATTTCATTATCGAAATCACAGACGAAGGTTTGCATGGCCGCGATGTTTTCGACAAGGACACGGAGGTTACAACTCTCATTCGCGTGTAGAATAATGTTGATAACACCTGCTGTAGGGTCTTACCTCGTGTAAGAACCTACAGCCGACAGAATAATAACATGAAATTTATGTTGTGGAGAGCCGCTACGGGAGGAAAATTATATTGTTCCACGTGAAACAACAACCATGGTTATGACAAAGGAAGAAAAGGAAAAACGGAGAGAGTATCTAATGCAGATAGTAAGGAGACTGCCTGAGAAACCGGGCAGTTATCAATACTATGACGAAAAAGGAGAAATAATATATGTAGGTAAGGCGAAGAACCTTAAAAGCAGGGTATCGTCTTACTTCCATACCGAAGTGGACAGATACAAAACCAAGGTGTTGGTAAGCAAGATTTGGGACATATCATATACAGTGGTTAATACGGAGGAGGATGCACTTCTACTTGAAAACAATCTAATCAAGAAATACAATCCGCGATATAATGTTCTTCTAAAAGACGGTAAGACCTACCCCTCAATATGTGTCACCAACGAACCATTTCCTCGTATATTCAAGACAAGAAACATAAACAAGAAATGGGGCACATACTATGGTCCCTACTCTCATGTGGGGTCAATGAATGCCATTCTCGAACTAATCAAGAAGCTATATCACCCCAGGACATGCAAGTTTCCTATCACCGAAGAAGGCATAAACAAGGGTAAATATAGCGTGTGCCTCGACTATCATATCAAGAACTGCGGTGGTCCTTGCATTGGCAAACAAACGGCAGAGGAATACCAGAAAAACATCCGTCAGGCAAGGGAGATTTTGAAGGGAAATACGCGCAATATACTGCGTGAAATGAAGGAAGAAATGATGGCTTTGGCGGAGGAATTACGGTTTGAGGAAGCCGAAATAATTAAGCGGAAATACGAGCTTATTAGTCTGTATGTGGCAAAGAGTGAGGTGGTAAGTCACATCGTTGACAACATAGATGTGATGTCAATCACAAGTGACGAAAAGACTGCCTACATTAACTATATACACGTGAATAATGGTAGCATAAACCAGTCGTTCACCTTCGAATATAAGAAGAAATTGGAGGAGAAGGACGAGGACTTGTTGGCTCTTGGAATCATGGAAATCAGGGAGAGATTCGGCAGTAAAGCGAAGGAGATAATTGTGCCCTTTGAACTGGATCTTGAACTCGAAGGAATAACTCTTACCGTACCTCAAAGGGGGGACAAAAAGACACTTTTGGAGCTTAGTTTAATGAACTGCAAGCAGTATAAATTAGACATTCTGAAACAGACTGAAAAGCTAAATCCTGAGCAGAAAACGACACGCCTGATGAAGCAAATTCAGGACGCGTTGAAGTTGCCAACCCTACCCTATCAGATTGAATGTTTCGACAACTCAAACATCAGCGGTACGGATGCTGTGGCGGCTTGCGTGGTGTTCAAACAACTAAAACCGAGTAAGAACGACTATCGAAAATACAATATAAAAACCGTAGTAGGACCGGATGATTATGCCTCGATGAAGGAGGTTGTGAGACGCAGATACACGCGCCTAATGGAAGAAAACCAACGACTGCCCGACCTCATAATCACTGATGGTGGCAAGGGGCAAATGGAGGTAGTGAGAGAGGTTGTTGAGGACGAACTCAACCTCAATATTCCCATAGCGGGATTGGCAAAGAATGACCGCCACAGGACTAACGAATTGCTATATGGATTCCCACCGGTTGTAGTCGGAATGAGTACGAGCAGCGAACTGTTTCATGTACTGACCAGGATACAGGATGAGGTGCATCGCTTTGCCATCACATTCCATAGGGACAAACGCTCGAAAAGAGCTCTCCATTCTGAGTTGGACGACATATCAGGCATTGGTCCGAAGACAAAAGAGCAGTTGATAAAGGCCTTTAAGACCGTCAAAAAGGTAAAAGAAGCTGATATTGAGGCTCTTAGCGAAGCGGTAGGTAGAAAAAAGGCGGAGATCATTATTAATTATTTTAAAAATAAGGAAGAAAATAGTCAGTAAATTTTGATACGACAAAAATAAGTGGTATCTTTGCACAGAAATAACAAAAAGAGAAGAGAAAAAGCAAGATGAGAATAGTAATCCAGCGAGTGAGTCACGCCTCGGTGACGATAGAAGGAAACGTAAAATCGGCTATCCAAAAAGGGTATCTGATACTACTTGGTATATGCGAGGAAGACAC
>CALZYS010000170.1 GCA_945830345.1 uncultured Prevotella sp. | reverse complement strand
GCTATGCCGACTTGGGATTCCGCACCGTATCCACCAACCCCTGCGGCGAGATTCCCCTTTGCCCCTACGACTCATGCCGACTGCTGAGTATCAACCTCTATTCTTACGTTGTGAATCCGTTCACTCCCGAGGCTTACTTCGACTTCGAGCTCTTCAAGAAGCACGTGTTCATGGCACAGAGAATCATGGACGACATCGTTGACCTCGAACTTGAGAAGATTGACGCTATCATGGCGAAGATAAAGACCGACCCGCAGAACGACGAGGTGAAGGGCACTGAGCTCCACCTGTGGGAGAAGATCAAGAGAAAGAGCGGTATGGGACGACGCACCGGTGTGGGTATCACTGCCGAGGGCGACATGATAGCCGCAATGGGATTGAGATACGGCACTCAGGAAGCCACCGACTTCTCGGTGAGCGTGCATAAGACACTCGCCCTGACAGCCTACCGCTCGTCGGTGGAGATGGCTAAGGAGAGAGGCGCATTCGAGGTGTTCGACGCCAAGAGGGAGGAGAACAATCCCTTCCTGCTGCGCATCAAGGATGCCGATGCCGAACTCTATGCCGACATCATGAAGTACGGACGCCGCAACATCGCCTGTCTCACCATCGCACCTACTGGCACTACATCCCTCATGACACAGACGACAAGCGGTATCGAACCCGTTTTCCTGCCAGTGTATAAGCGTCGCCGCAAGGTGAACCCCAACGACGAGGCAGTGCATGTTGACTATGTTGACGAGGTGGGCGACTCATTCGAGGAGTATATCGTATATCACAAGAAATTCATGACATGGATGGAGGTCAACGGATATGACACCACCAAGAAATACACTCAGGAGGAAATCGACCAGCTCGTGGCAAAGTCACCTTATTATAAAGCTACTGCCAATGATGTTGACTGGCTCATGAAGGTGAAGATGCAGGGTGCCATACAGAAATGGGTTGACCACTCTATCAGTGTCACCGTCAACCTGCCCAACGACGTGGATGAGCAGCTCGTCAACCGTCTCTATGTCGAGGCATGGCGCTCGGGCTGCAAGGGATGCACCATCTATCGCGACGGCAGTCGCAGCGGTGTCATGATTTCTGTGTCGAAGAAGGACAAGAAGGATAATACGGCTGCAGCCGACGTGGAGAACGCTCCAGAGGTGCCGTGCAAGCGTCCCGAGGTTACTGAGGTGCGCCCGCAAGTGCTCGACTGCGACGTGGTGCGCTTCCAGAACAACAAGGAGAAATGGGTGGCTTTCGTGGGATTGCTCAACGGTTATCCCTACGAGATCTTCACCGGATTGCAGGACGACGACGAGGGTATCGTATTACCCAAGACCGTCACCAAGGGTAAGATTATCAAGAACGTGGATGAGACAGGCAAGCGTCGCTACGACTTCCAGTTTGAGAACAAGCGCGGATACAAGACCACGGTTGAGGGACTCTCGGAGAAGTTCAACCCCGAGTATTGGAACTACGCCAAGCTCATCAGCGGTGTGCTGCGCTATCGCATGCCTATCGACCATGTCATCCGCCTCGTAAGTTCGCTGCAACTCAAGAGCGAGAGCATCAACACATGGAAGAACGGTGTGGAGCGCGCCCTGAAGAAATACGTGACCGACGGCACCGAGGCCAAGGGACAGAAGTGCCCGCAGTGTGGTCAGGAGACGTTGGTATATCAGGAGGGTTGTCTGATTTGTAAGAACTGCGGTGCAAGCCGTTGTGGATAAAATATGACGAAGACAGCAATATTTTTGGACGAAGTCCGCTTCCATGCCTTCCACGGGGTTATGCCCCAGGAGAGGACGGTGGGGGCGGACTTCACCGTATCTCTGAGGGTGGAGTATGACTTCACCAAGGCTGCGGAGAGCGACGTCCTCGACGATACCATCAGCTATGCCGAGATATACGAAGTGGTGAAATCAGAGATGGAGCGACCCTCGCAATTGCTTGAGCATGTGGCGATGCGGATAGTCAAGGCGATAACGGCAAAATGGCCGCAAGTCATAACCGTGGATATCAAGCTCACCAAGGACAATCCCCCCATGGGAGCCGATTGCAAGGGGGCGGGAGTGGAAATACATTTTACTTAACTTTCGGAAGTGGTAATTCCCAATATATAAGGGATTTATTTAAACCACAGAGATAAAGAGAAATAGAGTTTTTGTTCTTTTAGAGTAGGTCGCAAGCGACGGAGAACACAGAGTTTCCAACCAGCAGATATAATGCGCAGCCCTCTGAGAACTCTAAATGCTTTAGCATTCAAACTCTTTAAGAATATAAATCTCTCAATCTCTTAAACTCTGTGGTTCAAAATTACTTGCGAAAGTTGAGTTATATTAATAAATGATAAATATCACGCCATTTTGCCCGTTATGTCGAGATTTATTGCTAATTTTGCAAGTTGAATATATAATAATGTATATGAACAGAAGGATTGTAGCTACGATAATACTGATATTCGCGCTCGCCGTGGCAATGTCAGCCAAGAAGAGTTTCACGCTCGTCATCGACGCCGGGCATGGAGGTCATGACGCCGGCGCGCTTGGCACTTTCTCCAAGGAGAAGAATATCAACCTCAACGTGGCTCTCGCCTTCGGGCGGCTCGTCGAGAGAAATTGCCCCCAGGTGAAGGTCATATACACCCGCAAGACCGACGTCTTTATCCCGCTCCACCAAAGAGCCGACATTGCCAACCGCAACAAGGCCGACCTCTTCATATCCATACACACCAACGCACTGCCCAAGGGTGCAAGGGCGAAAGGATTGGAGACATATACTCTCGGTATGCATAGGGCATCCGACAACTTCGACGTGGCTAAGAGGGAGAACTCGGTTATCCTCATCGAGAAGGACTACAAGCAGCACTACGAGGGATTCGACCCGAGTTCGTCGGAGAGCTACATCATGTTTGAGTTCCTGCAGGACAAGAACATGGCTCAGAGCGTGGAATTGGCACGGCTCGTGCAGAAGCGCACATGCGCTGCGGCGGCACGCCCCAACAAGGGAGTGAAGCAGGCAGGATTCCTCGTGCTCAGGGAGACATCGATGCCCAGTTGCCTCATCGAATTGGGATTCATCTCCACCCCCTCGGAGGAGCAATTCCTCAATAGCGACGAGGGAGTGGCAAATATGGGAAGGGGCATCTATCAGGCTTTCTGCGAATATTTGGCAAAATATGATAAATCGTTCACCGTGCCATTCAAACCGGGTGAGGACGTGAATGCCAAAGAGACCGAAACCGAGCAGGAGGAAGCGCGGGAGGTGAAGGAAGAGAAGAAGGAAGAGAGGGTAGAGAAGAAGGAACAGGCGGAGGATACTCCCCTGCAACCGGTTGCCGAGGCAAAGGACGAAGCCCCCGTGTTCAAGGTTCAGATACTGACAAGCTCGGTGAAGCTCAAGAGCGGAAGCCGACAGTTGAAGGGACAGGAGGATGCCGACTTCTATAAGGACGGCAACCTGTATAAATACACGGTGGGGGCATCCACCAACTACAACGAGATCTACCGGCTGCGCAAACAGTTGCTCGACCGCTTCCCCGAGGCTTTTATCATCGCCTTCAAGTACGGGCAGAGAATGGATGTGCAGCAGGCGATAAGGGAGTATAAAAAATTAAAAATTAAAAATTAAAGAATTAAAGATACGGATATGAAATACTTTACAAAGGAAGTGCAAATCGCACTTGTGGCTGTAGTAGGCCTTGTGGTGTTGTTCTTCGGACTACAGTTTCTGAAGGGTGTTAATCTCACGTCTTCCGACACGAGATACTATGCACAGTTTGACGATATGAGCGGTCTCTCGGCCAACTGCCCCGTGTATGCCGACGGCTATAAGGTGGGCATCGTCAAAGAAATCATCTTCAACTACGGCGGCGACAACCCGAATGTGGCAGTGCTCGACATCGACGCTAAGATGAGACTGCCCAAGGGAACGGCTGCTGAGATAGAGACCGATATGCTCGGCAACATCAAGCTCAACCTGCTGCTCGCCAACAACCCGCGCGAACGTATGCAGGCTGGCGACACCA
>CALZYS010000169.1 GCA_945830345.1 uncultured Prevotella sp. | reverse complement strand
ATACATGCCTGTCACGCATGGGGTCACGGGTTCGAGTCCCGTACGCACCGCTGAAATCGAGAACATGATTTGGTCATGTTCTTTTTTTATTTATTTAATAGCGAAACAAATGAAAATCGGTATTGAGGCACAACGGATATTCCGTAACAACAAGCATGGTATGGACTATGTCGTACTGAAGGAGATACTTCATCTTCAACAGACCGACTTGCGTAATGAGTATTTCATATTTGTCAAACCAGGTCCCGACCATTGTGTTAAGGATACATTCAATTTCCATGTCATCGAGGTGAAATGTCCGTCATATCCATTATGGGAGCAGTGGGCACTGCCGCGTGCTGCGAAGAGTGTGGGAGTGGAGATATTGCATTGCACGAGCAACACAGCCCCGATATTCACTTCCCTGCCACTTGTGCTCACTCTGCACGACATCATCTTCCTGGAGCCTCGCGACAAGAACAACAAGTCGCTTTACCAGAATATGGGATGGCTGTATCGTCGTCTCGTCGTGCCGAGAATCCTTGGCAAGTGCCGAAGGATTATCACCGTGTCCAACTATGAATATGAGAATATAGTCACCAAGTTGAATATTCCGCGTCGCCGCATGCAAATGATATACAACGGATATAACGAATGGTTTAAGCCTATCAACGACACGGAATGTGCCTATGGCAAGTATATACGCAAGAGCGGATATTTCTTCTTCCTCGGGAACACTGATCCCAAGAAGAACTCCGAGCGCACCATAGTGGCATATGCCAAGTATCTGAAGCTGTCGTCGGTGAAGCGCGAACTGCTTGTGGCCGACCTGAGTCAGGAGATTATCGACGATATTCTCGACCGCAACGACATTGGGTATGCACGTGAATATATCGTGGCGGCTGGATATGTTGACAATAAGGATCTCGTGTCTGTATATAATGCTGCCTTCGCCTTTCTCTACACCTCACTGCGTGAGAGTTTCGGCATACCCTTGCTTGAGGCTATGGCATGCGGCACTCCAGTGATTACGAGCAACACATCGTCGATGCCTGAGGTGGCGGGAGTGGATGCCGCACTTATTGACCCCACCGACAGCAACACTATCACCGACATGATGCTGCGGTTGGAGAATGATGCGGAGTATTATTCAAGAATAAGGGATTACGGACTCAATCGCGTGAAGATGTTCTCGTGGAATCACACTGCTGAGTCGCTTCTCTCGCTCTATGAGGAAGTGTATAACGAAAAATCATAATGCCTTATGGACAGGAATGGAATTAGAGAGATGATGAAAGCCAACGGCTCACTTAAGCGCATGGTTGACTATCTGATTATGAACCAGCGCCTCACGCGTCCGCGCTGGTATGTGCGCCTCTTTGCACCTCTTTATCAGCATAGGGCTATGAGTGCGAAGATATATAGTTCGGTGCGCATGGATACACCTCCTTACCGTCGGTTTTCCATAGGCAGGCGAAGTGTTGTGGAATCGTTCTCATGCATTAACAATGCCGTTGGTGATGTTGTCATTGGCGACTACACTCGCATCGGACTCCATTGCACGGTGATAGGGCCTGTGCGTATTGGCAATCATGTCAATCTGGCGCAGGGAATAACTGTTTCGGCACTGAATCACAACTTCGAGGATATGCAGTTGCGTATCGACCAGCAGGGAGTGAGCACGTCTGAAGTAAGTATTGACGATGATGTGTGGATAGGGGCAAATGCTGTGATTACAGCCGGAGTGCATATAGGCCGACATGCAGTTGTGGCTGCCGGGGCTGTGGTTACTAAGGATGTGCCCGGATATAGTGTAGTGGCGGGAGTGCCGGCAAAGGTGATTAAAACAATTCGTCAAACAGACTGAGTGACATGTCGGGGGATGAATTGCGCGAGTCATCTTCCTTTTCTTCTTCTTTCTCCTCGTGTGTCTCTGCAAATTTCAGGACAAGCTGTTGCGCTCGTGCCGAATTGGGATTCAGTTTGTATTGTCCCCATGCTTCCCTGCAGAATAATGACTGCGACTTCTTGGAGTTTCTAAATAGAAACTGCTGCACACATTTATGGATTTCATCAAAATCGGGTGTAGAGAAAAGAGTGCAGTTGAGGTTATACAACTGCATACTGATTTTCTTAACGCTCATTCCGCGTTTGCCCGCTCTGGCAAGTATGGTGATAATCTGTTCGTCGTATGTCGCCATTATTCATCTGTTGCGATTAAACACAAAGGAAGGCTGGCAACTAATATGCCAGCCTTCCCTTGTATTTGCTTTAACTGTGCCAGCCTTATACGAGGGCAAACTTGCCTTCAGCTGTAGTAATCTTTCCTTCCTTGAAGAGCCATCCCATACCGAGCAGTGTCTCTTCCTCTGAAATCTTGGCCTTTTTGGCAATCTCCTTAACGGTGAGAGCCTTCTCTGCCGAAGCAAGTGCCTGATATACATCACCTGCCTTGAAACCAACATTCTCAGCGTTGTATTCTACTACTACGGCTGCTGTCTTTGTGGCGCAAGCCTTCTTGCAAGTTGTCTTCTTTGCGGCTGTAGTCTTCTTAGCTGCAGTCTCCTTTGTTGTTGTTTTCTTTTCTGCCATAATTCTCTAAAAAATTAATATTCTCTCGTATTATTTAGAATATTTTCAAATATTCTGCTGCAAAATTAAGCATAATTCTACTAATACACAAGAAAATATGATATTTTTTTTATAAATTATATACTATTCTTGACGTAGGTCAACCTTAAGTTGCAGTTCTTCAAGCTGTTTGGGGTCAAGTTCGCCCGGAGCGTCGAGCATGACGTCGCGTCCGCTGTTGTTCTTCGGGAACGCTATGCAGTCGCGAATACTGTCGAGTCCTGCCATGATGCTCACGAAACGGTCGAGACCGAATGCAAGGCCTGCATGAGGTGGTGCTCCATACTTGAATGCGTTGATGAGGAAGCCGAACTGTGCCATTGCCCTTTCGGGGGTAAAGCCAAGAATCTTGAACATCTTTTCCTGCAATTTGCCGTCGTGGATACGCAGGCTACCTCCACCCACCTCGATGCCGTTGCAAACGAAGTCGTATGCCATGGCGCGCACTTGTTCGGGATGCTCGTCGAGCAGTGGAATGTCGGCTGGGTTGGGCAGGGTGAACGGGTGGTGGGTTGCCATGAGGCGCTCTTCCTCGTCGCTCCACTCAAATAGGGGGAAATCCACTATCCACAGGCACTCAAACTTATCCTTGTCCCTTAGTCCGAGACGGTCGCCCATCTCAAGGCGCAGTGTGCAGAGTTGGGTGCGGGTCTTGTTGGTCTTGTCGCCACTGAGTATCAGGACGAGGTCGCCGTCCTTGGCTCCCATCTTCTCCTTCACCTTGAGCAGCACGTCTTCACCGTAGAACTTGTCAACGCTCGACTTTATTGTGCCGTCCTCGTTGAATTTGATATATACCAGTCCCTTTGCGCCCACCTGGGGACGCTTGACGAAGTCGGTGAGTTGGTCGAGTTGCTTGCGGGTGTAGTTGGCGCATCCAGGCACGCAGATACCTCCGATGTATTCTGCCTGGTCGAACACTGAGAATGTGCCTGTCTTCATCACGTCCATCAGTTCGACAAACTCCATGCCGAAGCGCAGGTCGGGCTTGTCGCTACCGAATCGGCGCATTGCTTCATGCCATGTCATCTGCTGCAGTTTGGCGGGCAGTTCCACGCCACGCACCTCCTTGAAGAGATGGCGTGCCATATCCTCGAACAGGCTGATGACATCCTCCTGATCCACAAAGCTCATCTCGCAGTCAATCTGAGTGAACTCCGGTTGGCGGTCGGCTCTGAGGTCCTCGTCGCGGAAGCACTTGGCTATCTGGAAATAGCGGTCGAAACCGCTCACCATGAGCAGTTGCTTCAATGTCTGCGGACTCTGGGGCAGGGCATAGAACTGTCCGGGATTCATGCGCGAAGGCACAACGAAGTCGCGTGCGCCCTCTGGTGTTGAACCAATCAGGATGGGAGTCTCCACCTCGATGAAGTCCTTTGAGTCGAGGAAATTGCGTATGAGGATAGTCAT
>CALZYS010000168.1 GCA_945830345.1 uncultured Prevotella sp. | reverse complement strand
GGTCGAACTCCATGTCCTTGATCTTGTCCTTGGGTATGCGGTCCATCACCTTGGCTATGTTGTCGAGATTGCTGAGCATGTCATATACCGCCTGCTGGGGATATGGTATCTGCTTAATAGTGCTTTCAAATCTTGTCTTTCCCATAAACTTACGCTATAGAATTTTACTTTCCCCAATTAGCCGGATCCTTGCGCCACTCGTGAAGTACGTCAACATCTTCCTGCTTGATATATCCCGTAGTAGCTGCCACCTCGACAACATGAGCGTAATCGCTGATGGTGACGAGTTTAACACCGGCATTTGAGAATGCATCCTCGGCAATGGGGAATCCATAGGTGTAGGATGCCACCATGCCGACAACCTCATAACCGGCTGCACGCAAAGCCTCGACAGCCTTAAGGCTACTGCCGCCAGTGGAGATAAGATCCTCAACGACCACCACCTTGGCACCCTCGGGCAGTTCGCCCTCGATAAGGTTGCCCATACCATGGTCCTTCGGTTTGCTGCGAACATATACGAACGGTTTACCCAACTGGTCGGCTACGAGTGCTCCCTGGGCAATGGCACCAGTGGCTACTCCTGCGACAGCCTCTGCCTCGGGGAAATTCTCCTGAATGGCATGGCACAACTCAATCTTGACGAATGTACGGAGATTGGGGAATGAGAGGGTCTTGCGGTTGTCGCAATAGATGGGCGACTTCCAACCGGAAGCCCATGTAAAGGGATTGGCAGGCTGAAGTTTGATAGCCTTGACATTGAGCAGTTTCTCTGCGAAAAGTTTTTTAGTTGCTTCCATTTTTATGTATTATTTATTTATATTGTTCAATTCATTCTGCAAATATACTCATTCTTTGGCGAATGACGCAGAAAAGTAAGTTAAAATTGTATAATTTGGCTTTGTATTATCATTTTGTCAGTCCTAATGTCAGTATAGAGAGCCTAACTCCCTCTGCCTTTCGGCTAATTTCGCTCAAACATTCCGACAGGGTGGCACCAGTGGTGAAGATGTCATCTACCACGAGGACATGACGACCAGACAAAGCTTGGGCAGATACCAATGCGAAGGCACTGCGCACATTAGCCAGTCGCTGTTCGCCTTTAAGCCTCGTCTGACTGGAAGAGAAACGGCAGCGGAGGAGAGATGTGTTGTCAACAGGTATGCCAGTGACTTCGGATATTCCTATTGCCAACATCTCGCTTTGGTTGAACCCACGCTGGAAACGGCGCATACGGGTGATGGGCACTGGCACTATTACATCCACTCCGTCGAAGAATCCCTCAGGTTGCAACACCTTGGCGGCATGGCGCCCCATGAAGACTGCAATGGAACTCCGACCATCGTATTTCATCCTATAAATCAGTTGAGCCATGTTGCCATGCGGATGAAACTCAAACAATGCATTAGCCCTGATCACATCGCCACAACCAAGGACACTCCTCACCATCACATTGTCGGAGCTGTCGGCGAATAATCCCGACATACTCTCTTTGATAAGACAACAGCTGCATAGGACGGTCTCACCCTCATGAAGACGCGAGTTGCAAGCCACACAGCGACGCGGCAGGAAGAAGTCAGAAATCAGTTGAGCAATCTTCCTCGGCATAGTCGTCACAGTCGATGCACTGTTTCACAATTCCGTAGTCAAAACCGCGCGAAAGGGCAAACTTGATAAGCTTCATGTTTAGCTCGTAGTCGTTGGATGCCTTGACACTGCGACGCTTCGACTTAAGTAGGTCGGCGAGAACCGACTTATACTCGCTGTCGTCAACCTCGTCGAGCACCCTCTGGCGTATGTCCTCGGCGATATGCTTTGCCCAAAGAACCTGCTCCACCTTGCGGCGTCCCCACTTGTTGTATTTAATCTTGTCTTTGACCAAGGCGCGGGCATAACGCTCGTCATCCACAAATTTTGCCTTGCGCAGATATTCTATAATGCGCTCGCGCTCGGATTCCTCTACCTCCCACTTGCGCATCTTCTCGGTCATCTCGTATTCGCAGTGCTCAGCCGATGCACAGAGGGCGGTGAGACGCTGCAGAACCATCTCATAGGTCATCATTTTCTTATAGCTTTGATAAAACGTTGTTTCCCAAACTGGTCTTCACGCATCAGGATATCATCATAGCCTAATGCATTGAGCATGTCCTCCATCTGGCTATGATAAAGGGGATTAATCTCGAAATACAAACAGCCTCCATGACGTAGTGCAGAAGATGCATAACGCGCTATGGCACGATAGAAAAGCAAGGCATCGTCATCGGGTACGAACAATGCGCCATGTGGTTCATACCTGAGGACATTCGCCTCCATCCTGCCACGTTCATTATCACACACATAGGGAGGATTGCTCACTATCACGTCGTATTTTTCTATATCAGTGGGTGGATTAAGGGCATCGCATTTTATCACATTTACATCTGCCTTTGACGAATGAATATTATCATTGGCGATAGCAATAGCCTCATCGGAGATGTCCCAGGCTTCGACCTCCGCTTCGCTGATGTCAAGGGAAAGCGTGATGGCAATACATCCGCTACCTGTCCCAATGTCAAGTATTGCCGGTGGAGAAGGATAACTGCTCTCTTCAATCCAACGACACAATTCCTCGGTTTCGGGTCGGGGAATGAGGCAACCTCGACGCACCGCAAAAAGGCGGTCGCAAAACCAGGACTTGCCCACAACATACTGTACGGGAACGAACGCCAAGAGTGCAGAGACATCAGCAGATAAAGTTTCTGCATCTGTGTATCTCTCAACATCCTCGCATAGCATGTCGGCAGTTGTCATACCATATTTGTCGGTGAGCAGCATGCGTATGACCGCCTTTGCCTCACCTTCGGGATAACTTGCATCATGTAGCTTGCGCCATAGTTCGTTGTATCTCATTTCTTACTTTTTTTTGCAAAAATACAAAAAAGTGGGCAATATCACAAAATTTCGTTGTATTTTTTTTCAAATATCAGAAAAAAACAGTAATTTTGCAGTTATGAGCGAAAAAATGGACAAGTTTTACATGCGCCGCTGCCTGCAAATAGCAGCCAACGGCAGACAGAACACCCGACCTAATCCTATGGTTGGCGCAGTGATTGTGTGTGACGGCCGAATTATTGGCGAAGGTTATCACGTGAGGTGCGGCGAAGGTCATGCCGAGGTGAACGCCTTTGCATCTGTGAGAAAAGAGGATGAGCATCTGATGTCAGAGTCAACGATATACGTAAGTCTTGAACCCTGTTCCCACTACGGCAAGACACCGCCTTGCGCCGACCTCATCGTGAGCAAGGGAGTGAAGCGAGTGGTGGTGGGATGCGTTGACTCATTTGCCGAGGTGTCAGGACGAGGTATAAACAAGTTGCGTGATGCGGGAATTGAGGTGACTGTTGGTGTGCTTGAGGAAGAATGTCGCATGCTCAACAGATGCTTCATGACATTCAACGAGAAGCAACGCCCATACATAATACTGAAATGGGCGCAGTCTATTGACGGATTTATCGACAAGGACTTCAATCCATTCACTTTCTCTACTGCATTCACCCAAATGCTCAGTCACAAATTGCGTGCAGAGAACGACGCTATCCTCGTGGGACATACCACCGCACTCAGGGACAATCCCTCGCTGATGGTGAGAAGATGGTGGGGAAAGAATCCAATGCGACTTGTCCTCGATTCGCACAAACCCTGTTTCCCTGAAATAGACCTAACCCAACCGATGCTTTCGCAGTTGATGGAATGTCTATATAAGCGCAAGGTGCAGTCGCTCATCGTAGAGGGCGGTGCCTATACCCATCGCCAGTTTATCGATGCTGGACTATGGGACGAGATAAGGGTAGAGACAGCACCTGTGACTGTATCACAAGGCACTGTCTCGCCTTCTGTTCCCTCGAATGCCGTCATCGCGGGCATTGAGAACTATAAGGGGAATGTGATTACTACATATATCCCAACCAGCGGAGAACGTCGTTGAGATTGGCCACAATCATGAGTAGGATGATGATGCCGAATCCAACATATTCCGCTTTTACCATAAAGTCCTCACTCGGTTTGCG
>CALZYS010000167.1 GCA_945830345.1 uncultured Prevotella sp. | reverse complement strand
AACTTGTGCTCAGGCGTGATGTGTTTCAGTCTTGCCTTGTGCTTTATCCCGAAAGCGTATGGAACGAGCAGATGGACAGTCTGCGCGCGCGCTTGAGCCGATGGAACAACCAGCAGCAGCAGGTGTATCGCCAGTTTGTGTCGGAGGCTGAGATGGTTCAGCTCGACGGCAACGGGCGCTTCCTTATCTCCCGCCGTTGTATGAAGGCGGTGGAGATGGAGGCCGACGTCAGGTTTATCGGGATGGGCGACACTATCGAGATATGGGCAGTGAAGAAGGCTGACGAGGCGCTGATGGACGAGAAGACATTCGGTGAGGAACTGCAGAAACTTATGATGGATGAGGAATTAGGAATTAGGAATTAGGAATTAGGAATGAGGAATTAGGAATGGAAAACGGCGAATATCATATTCCGGTGCTGCTGAGGCAGAGTGTTGACGGGCTAAATATCAAGCCCGGAGGCATATATGTGGATGTCACCTTTGGTGGTGGCGGTCACAGCAGGGAGATATTGTCGAGACTGTCGCCCGATGCCCATCTGTATAGTTTCGACCAGGATGCGGATGCCGAGGCAAATGCTTCTATCGGCGAGCAAAGGCTTAGTGATGACAAGCGCTTCACCTTCGTGAGGAGTAATTTCCGTTATCTCAGAAACTGGATGAGATATTACGGCGTGGAGCATATCGACGGACTATTGGCCGACCTTGGCGTGTCGAGCCACCACTTCGACGACGAGAGCCGCGGTTTTTCCTTCCGATTCGACGCTCCTATAGACATGAGGATGAACAAAAGGGCTGGAATGACTGCTGCTGATATCCTCAATGAATATGATGAGGAGGACATCGCAAACCTGCTCTACCTCTATGGCGAGTTGAAGACCTCGCGCCGTATAGCGTCAGCAATAGTGAGGCAGCGCGCCTCCAAGAGATTTGTCACCACGGGCGACCTGATGGAGGTGGTGGAACCGATGATGCAGAGGGAGCGAGCCAAAAAGGATATGGCAAAGCTGTTTCAGGCATTGAGAATAGAGGTGAACCACGAGATGGACGCACTGCGCGACATGCTTCGCTCTGCGGTGGAGTGCTTGGGCGAGGGCGGCCGACTGTCGGTAATCACCTATCACTCGCTCGAAGACCGCATAGTGAAGAACGTGATGAAGTCGGGCAATGCCGAAGGAAAGATAGACAAGGACTTCTACGGACGTGTCAACACACCGCTGAAAATGGTGGGCAAGGTGATACTTCCGGATAATGACGAACAGAGAATCAATCCGCGAAGCCGCAGTGCCAAACTGCGAATAGCGGAGAAACAATAGAACAAGACGATGGCAGAAGAAGAGATAAAGAAAGAGACTGACAAGGAAGAGAAAATCTCTGCCTTGCAGATGCTCAAGAACTCGGTGAGCGAGGAAGACAACAGTCCCACCACCCAATTAAGTCTGAAGACGATACTTGGAGGCGATATACTGAACGCCGAATTGTTTCGACGTCAGTTGTGGCTTATTGTCATCGTCGTGGTGTTTATCATCATCTATGTGGCATCGCGCTATCAATGCCAGCAGGACATGATAAAGATTGCAAATATGGAGTTGGAGTTGAAGGACGCCAAATACAGGGCACTGTCGATATCGAGCAAACTAACTGAGCGTTGTCGCGAAAGTCACGTGCTGCAGTTGCTCAAGGCCAACAACGACAGTCTGCTGCAGGTGTCCGACCAGCCACCTTATATAATTAATGTACCCGAGGAATGAGTAGTTAAGGAGTTAAAGAAGTTAAGGGAGTTAAAAGGAGTTAAAGGAATGAGTAAGTTCGAAAATGACAAGATAATGCCGCGGTATTTCATCTTAGCGGTAGCGCTGACCATCATAGGCTTTATTGTGGTGGGCAGGGCTGCTTATATCATGACCGCAAAGAAGGACTACTGGGAGCAGGTGGCATCGCGACTGAAGCGCGACAGCGTGAGCGTGAAGCCCAACCGAGGCAATATCCTCAGTTGCGACGGGCAGCTCATGGCAAGCAGTATCCCTGAATATAAGATATATATGGACTTTGTGGCGGGTGGCGAGAAGAAAGACTCGCTGCTGACGGTGAAGATGGATTCCATCTGCATGGGGCTCAACCATATCTTCCCGAGCAAGAGTGCTGAGGAATTCAGAAAGCACCTTGAGGAAGGACGCAAGAAACAGGCACGCAACTGGCCGATATGGCCCAAGCGCATTGACTATAACACATATTGCGAGGTGAAGGCTTTGCCGGTGTTCAAAATGTCGTCGTATAAGGGCGGATTCCATTGTGAGGAATTTAATGCCCGCCGCCGTCCGTTCGGTTCGCTTGCCCAGCGCACCGTGGGCGATATGTTTGGCGCAAAGGACACTGCCCGCTGCGGACTGGAGTTGGCATACGACTCCATACTGCGAGGCACAGAGGGACTGACCCACCGCCGCAAGATACTCAACAAGTATATGAATATCCCGGTGTTGGCACCTGTTGACGGATGTGACATCATTACGACAATTGACGTAGGAATACAAGATCTTGCCGAGCGTGCACTCATTGATGAACTGAAAGACCCTCAGGTGCATGGCGATGCCGGTGTGGCTATCGTCATGGAGGTGGCCACGGGCGACGTGAAGGCAATGGTGAACATGACCAAGTGTCAGGACGGCGAGTATCGCGAGATAAAGAACCTGGCGGTGAGCAACCTGCTCGAACCGGGTTCGGTGTTCAAGACGGCATCTATCATGGTGGCACTCGACGACGGAGTGGTTGACACCACATATACAGTGGATACAGGCTGTGGTATATGGAAGATGTACGGGCGCGACATGAAGGACCACAACTGGCGCAGGGGTGGATACCAGGTGATCAACCTGCCCCGCTCGCTTGAGGTGAGTTCGAATATCGGAGTGAGCCGTATCATCGACGATCACTATCACAAGAATCCTGAGAAATTTGTTGAGGGTATATACCGCACAGGATTGGCATCCGACCTGCATCTGCCCATAGCGGGCTCAACGCCTCCGCGCATCAGAATGCCGAAGAAAAACTCGCGTGGACAATACGTCAACTGGAGCGCGACGGCACTGCCATGGATGAGTATCGGTTATGAGACCCAGATACCGCCTATTTCCACCATTACGTTTTATAATGCCATCGCCAACAACGGCAAGATGATGAAACCGCGATTCATATCCAAGGTGATGAAGAACGGAGAGGTGGTGAAGGAATTTCCGCCAGAGGTGATAAAGCCGCAGATATGCAAGGAGAAGACCGTCAAGCTGATGCAGGTGATATTAGAGCACGTGGTGAGTCAGGGACTCGGACGCAAGGCTGGCTCGAAGTCGTTCAAGGTGGCTGGCAAGACCGGTACGGCCCAGGTGTCGCAGGGTGCAGGCGGATACAAGACAGGAGTTACCAACTACCTGCTTAGCTTTGCAGGATATTTCCCTGCCGACAATCCGCGTTATTCCTGTATCGTATGCATACAGAAGTCGGGACTGCCTGCCTCGGGTGGAGGTATGAGTGGAGTGGTGTTCCATCATATAGCCGAGGGCATAATGGCACGACATCTGAAGCTCAGTGTGGAGGATGCCAAGGACTCGGCCTCGGTACTCATTCCCGACGTGAAAAACGGAAATATGCTTGCAGCCAACTATGTGCTTGAGCACCTCGGAGTGAAAATCGACCGTCAATGGGAAGGCTCGTATGTGAGCGGTGGCAATCCTATATGGGGCACTGCCGTGAGAAAAGCCAACGACGTGGGACTCAGTAAGATGAAGACCTACAAGAATATCGTGCCGGATGTGACGGGTATGGGGGCAAGTGATGCCGTATATATGCTCGAGAGCCGTGGCCTGAAGACGACTATCAGGGGCAGGGGCAAGGTGAAGAGCCAAAGCATTGCCGCCGGAAGCGTAATCAAGAAAGGTCAGACATGTGAGATTTTAATGGAATAGATAATATTTTGGAAGTTAAAGAAGTTAAGGAAGTATGAAATTAAACGAGTTGTTAAGCAAAGTGAAGTCAGCCGACATCATAGGTGATGCAAGTGTTGACATTACGGGAGTGAA
>CALZYS010000166.1 GCA_945830345.1 uncultured Prevotella sp. | reverse complement strand
CGATATCAGCACCACCAGATATTCTACTATACCTGTCAATCTCTATACGATTGCGTGCCGAAGTCACTCCCACTCCTCGCAGTGTGGGCGTAACCTTGCGGATTGTTCCGTCGGCATTGAAGAAGAGCGAATCGCAACGTGCCGAGCGCAGTTTGTCAAACTCAGGTGAATAGTCGTTGTGATGATAGAAGAGATACCACTGTCCCTTATATTCGACGATGGAATGGTGATTGGTCCAGCATGCCACCGGCGATTCGTCCATAATAACTCCCTTGAACTCAAACGGTCCCATAGGTGAGTCGCCCATAGCGTATGCCAGAGTCTCTGTTGAGTCGCGCACCCACGGGAAGGTGTAGTAATACTTCCCCTGTCGCTCAAAGACAAAGGGTCCTTCCTTGAATCCCTCGGGCAAGTTCTTCACCTGTTCCGGTTTGGAGTCGAGTTCCATCATGTTGTCCTTGAGTCGTGCCATCCACATTCCCATACCAGCCCAATAGATATATGCCTTACCGTCCTTGGGGTCGATGAGCACGCATGGGTCAATACCATTCAGTCCCTCTATCGGTCGCCACATGGGTTGGAACGGTCCTTCGGGACTCTTGGCAATAGCCACTCCCACACCAAATCCTTTCTTCTCGCCACGAGGTGCCGCAGGGAAATAGAAATAATAATTGCCACCCTTCTCCACGCAGTCGGGCGCCCACATGGCGTATGAGTCACGCTTCACCCATGGCACCTTGTTCTGTGTGACAATCACCCCATGGTCGGTCCAGTCGGTGAGATTCTCCGACGAGAAGACATGATAGTCCTCCATCGAAAACCATTTTTTCTCGGGTTCCACCGGACTGACGATGTCATGCGATGGATATACATACATCTTGCCGTTGAACACTCTTGCCGTTGGGTCGGCGGTATATTGGTCACGTATGATAGGATTTTGCGCCAAGGCAACAGAGGTTGCCATGCCCATCATTGTCAATAGCAATATATTCTTCTTCATTTACGGAAATTCCATTTAGAGTTATCACTGTTGAAATCATATTCAGCCAATGTCGGCGTACTGTCTGCCACTGAGTAGATGCAATATTTGGTGTTTACTCCGTCGATGCCTGGGATAGCCTTTGGCATGATGCGGAATGTGCCGTCGGTGAGCTGTTCTATACGCCATAACTGCTCAGCCGCTCCTGTATATTCCGGCACGGTGGTCAGTTCCTTGTCGGCTGTTGCTGCCAATGCACGATTGGTTCCCTCGATAGTTATCTTGAAATAAGGATTGCTAAGATATCCACCAGCCTCAGGCACAGGCGTTATTGTCCATCTCTGATGCGGTCGGAACATATTGTCGCCCGCTCTCACAGCTATGTCGCCCTCTGGCCATGTCTGCCTCACCTCGTCGAGAGTCTGCGATGGCAGCGGTTTGGTGGGTTCTGCGGGATCTATCTTCCACCACATGCGTCGTTCCTGTTCTATGCGCACGAAATCCACTGCCAACTCCAAGGCATAGCCACGGCGTTCCGACTCGATGCTCATTGTGCCACCCTCAAACTGTTCGCCAGCCACTGGCCAGTCGTTTTTCCACAACAGCGGACGGATGGCAAGCACACTTCTGCCGCTACGCTCGAAGTCGGCCTCATAATGAAACGAGGTCACCTCTACACCCTCGTCGATGATGGTGCGACCGAAATGTCCTGCACCTACGGCTCTTCTCGATGCCGGCACAACCATCTTTCCACCACCTTTTATCATGTCGCGTCCCACATTGTCAAGATAAGGTCCGGTTACTTGACGCGAGCGTCCCGCCACAATGTTATATGTAGAGTTCACACCGTCGCAGCAAGTGCCGTGGGTGCCAAGCAGATAATACCATCCGTTGCGGTAGATGAGGTCGGTGGCCTCGCAGTCGATAGCCACATCCTTCTCCTTGTTGCCCTCCACCCGTCGTCCTGTCTTGGGGTCGAGCTCTATCATACGGATGAATCCAAAGTATGTGCCGTAGCTCATCCACAGCCGTCCGGTGGTCGGGTCGAGCAGGAGTCCGGGGTCAATGGCGTCGCAATCTTCAAGGTCGGCAGAGCGTACCACCTCAATAGGTTCCGAGAACTTGAAGTCGGGCGACTTCGGGTCGAGGGTTTTGTTCCACATTGTATATATTATGCCGCAATGACCTCCACCGAGACCACCGCCCGTACCTCCATACACCACGAGATACCTGTCGCCTATCTTCAATGCGTCGGGAGCGGCTCCGCCACCAGGGCGCTCTGCCCCACCCTTCCATGTCCATCCGTCTTCGGTGATAAGTCCACCGCCGCCAGTGCCGAAGGTATAGTATTTTCCATCGCACTCCACGAGTGTCGATGGGTCGTGAATCCATGGTTGTCCTATCTGTGCCTCAGCTACCATTGTCGCCATCATTGTGACTGCCAATGCGATAATATTTTTTGCCTTCATCTTATTCTGATATTTTTCACTGGATTACCGTTTTCATCAATAAATCTCACGCAGAAATCACTCATTCCAGGACCATTGATTACTGCACCTCGCAGCACATTCATTCCCTTCTTTAGGGTAATCCTCTTCGACATACCGTCGTCGGCCACCATACGTCGGTCGCCCGAGAGCATCAGTGTCTCCTCGCCGTTTAGCCACCACAACGAGGCGGAATTGGAACCAACAGATAGTCGCACACCATCGATATCCTCGTCACACTCTATCACTGTCGTGGCAAGGAAGACGATGCCGTAATACTTTTTGTCAAGTCCTGTGGCAAAGCGGAACAGTTTGACATTATACAGTTTACTGTCCATCTTATGCCATTGCAGTTTCTGCTTACCCACTTTCACTTTCTGTCCGTCCTTGGGTAGCAGAGAGAATTGCCCTTTAAAATATTCCATACCAAGATGTTGCTTGATATAAGAATCGGTAAACACCGTATTTCCCCTATTGGGTTTGTCGATAGGCTCAAGCAATGTCCATCTGCGTATAAAACCCTCATTGTCGGGACAAGCAGCCTCGGATGTGACTGGAGTGAAATAATTGTCAATGGAAGGTCCCTTGTCGGCGACCTTCCAGTTTTCCCGTTGTGCATGCATTGCCACTGACATCATCAGTGCAATAGCCAGCATACAATATTTCTTCATCTATCTTCAAATTTCAACGTTCAACTTCTTCAAGTCCTCCGGACGTGAACTGCTACCTACGAACACCTCGTATTTTCCAGGTACTACGCGCATGGTATTGGTGTCTGGATCGAAGAGTGTGAACGCCTCCTCGTCGAGCTTGATTTCCACCTTCTTGGTCTCTCCCGGCTTCAATGTCACACGCTCAAAGGCCTTGAGGGTCTTCAGCGGACCGTCAGCATCGTCGCAGCGACGCACATACACCTGAACGACCTCGGTGCCCTCACGCTTGCCCGTATTCTTTAATGAAGAATGAAGAGTGAAGAGTGAAGAATCGCCTGCGGGTTGCTTCTCTATCTTTATATTATCATTTTTAAATGTTGTATAGCTCAATCCATAGCCGAAGGCATAGAGCGGATCAGAGAAGTAGCGATATGTGCGACCCTTCATCGAATAGTCCTCAAAGTCGGGCAACTGACTACTACTCTTGTAGAATGTCACCGGCAACTTACCCTGGGGATTATAGTCACCGAAGAGAACGTCGGCCACTGCCGTACCGCCCTCCATACCGGGATACCATACCTGCACGATGGCTGCACAACGCTCTGCCTCGGGGGCAAGGGCAATCGCAGAACCGGAGCAGTTGACAAATACAATCTTCTTTCCAGCCTCGGCAAGATGGCGTATGAACTCGCGCTGCACCTTAGGCAGTTCGATATGTGTGCGGTCGCCACCCTTGAATCCATCAATCTTCACAGGCATCTCCTCGCCCTCGAGCTGAGATGAAATACCGCCTACGAATACAACGGTCTCAATACCCTTCAGTTTCTCGATTGTCTCATTATAGTCGATAGGCAGTTCCTCGCCGATGTTCAGTTTCATGTTTGCTCCCCATGTCTTCACTGTATGGTAAGCCAGTTCCACGTCGTATGTCTTTCCCTTCTCCACGTCGAGTTCGAAGCGCATCGGTTGGTCGCGCCATGT
>CALZYS010000165.1 GCA_945830345.1 uncultured Prevotella sp. | reverse complement strand
CAGTAGAGCAAATTGCAGAAAAACCTGCGGCAGTGGATATACTACCATCAATCCCGTTTACCCCTCTATTACACCATATCTTATGTCCATAGGCATATTGGCACGCAAGACGCACTGCTGTACTGTTGCCATAATGCACATGATAATCATACTCCATATCCTCAAGTTGCTCCTCGAAATACTTCACAGTGGAGGAGGCTGTCAAATTAGTGTCATCTATCGACTGAAGGCGTTGTTCCTCACAGTCAAAAGCCTGTTGCCATTCTTCGTAAAAAGCCTTCGATATCTTGGGATTATAAGATAAAATATATCTGGAAAGCTCTGTGATGAAATCACAAGGAGTACAACATATCACTCCATCAATGCGTCGGAATGGAGACGAAAGCTCCCCATCCTTGTCCACTCGCCAAACCTTTAGATTTGGAATGGAAGAGAAACGAGTGTTTATGCTGCGGCACACTGTCGTACCTCCCATATACACTATGAAATCTGGAAGCATCGAGTCGGGCATTGTATCGATAAATCCGGCATACGGACGGGCATGATCATCACTAAGCGGTTCGCTAAGCACAACAACATTTCCCTTCACTTTATCCAAGGCTATTTGTAATGCAGGCAGATAGCAATCCTGTCCGATGACAATCATCGGACGCTTGGCTTGAAAGATATCATCCATGAAAGAGCCTAATTCGTCTTCATCATAACGACTTTCAATCTTCGTCACCTTATTATATATCACATCAGGCCGATATGCGCTCTGAACACATTCTGCCGGACTTGGCAGCGGGACATTGATATGGACAGGGCGGGAAGAGGTCATTGCAGATGAAAGAGCCTCGTTGATTAAGCGGTTGTGATAATAAGCATTGTCACCCATTGCATCTGTGAGATTCACAGATCGCTCCACAAAGTTATCAAGAGCACCATATTGGCGCATCGTCTGTCCGACGTTCTGACCGATGTCCTCTTGTGGACGATCGGCAGAAATTACGATGAGAGAAACTTTCTGATAATATGCCTCAACAACGGCAGGAGCGACATTGAGCAATGCCGAGCCTGATGTGACAACAATAGCCGAAACATCATCATGTAAGGCGAGGCCCAAGGCGAAGAATCCCGCCGAACGCTCGTCAGTGACGGGATAACAATTGAATGAACCATCCTCAAGGATATTATTCACAATAATTGCATTTCTGCTTCCTGGACATAAGACCACGTTTTCCACGCCATATTCCTTCAGCAGCCCAATCAGCATATTTACCTTATCTTCCTTGTAAAACATCTTCTTATTGTTTGCATTTTTGATTCTGTTTCATTCCATTCCGCCTCCTCCTCGCTGTCGGCAAGCAGTCCGCCTCCAGCATGAAGACGATATTCATTGCCACATATCTCCATACAACGCAGCGATACAAAAAGATGGGCTGTAGCCTCAATTCCCAACGGCCCCATAAAGCCACTGTAATATCGCCTTGGCACACTCTCGTTGTCGAGTATAAATTGCATAGCCTCCTGCTTGGGCAATCCGCAAACGGCAGGCGTGGGATGTAATGCAGCAAGGAAATCCCCTATGCGCTGATTGTCGGAAAGACTAAAAGTGAAATCAGTGCGCAAATGACGCACATCACCTGCAGCAACCGTATAAGGGCCTTTCTTCGAGCAACAGTCGGAAAAGTTGCCTATACAATCCTCGATATAAGAAGCCACGTATTGTTGCTCGCTCTTGTTTTTTTCGCTCCATAGCGTGCTGCCCCACAGTCCCATTGTTCCGGCAAGGGCTATGGTGCGATATTTACCTTGCTCGCCTTCGAGCAGAAGTTCGGGAGTAGCGGTGAGCCATGTGCCACTGACGGGAGTGCTCACCAGGGCAACGAACATATTAGAATACAGGCGGCACGCCCTCTCGAAGAGTCGGCGTGGAGGTTCGGTATTCTCAATGACATCAATCGACTGTCGCGCAAGCACAATCTTGGAGAAAGTGCCATCGGATATGCGTGAGTGAAATGCATTGAAATCCTTATTGTAAGTGTCGCGAGAGGATACCCGCTTGAGGAGATTGCCCTCTGGCGCATAATCATAGTCTTTCATATAAGGCAGACTATGCCTCACTACCTTGTCGGGACGAAGCAACAGTACCGGACATTCTTCAGTAACGGCAAATGGAGCAACGACAAAACCGCTCTGCCCATTGAGAGATTCCAAATCGGGAAGTCCCAATGGGTCGCCATTTGTCTGTACGATCTCTGTATATTCCAATTCCCCCGGAAGTCGGAATAGTGCGTAACTCTCCATCTATTTCTTCTTGTCGATTATATAGTTGGTGACACTTGCCGTTGATATTAATTGTCCGGATGTGTCGGTGATGTCAACGTTCCACACGTGAAGCGTATTGCCACTATGGACAATGCGTGCGAGGGCTGTGACGGTATCACCTTCGGGCACAGCCTTGACATGTGTTCCGCTCACATTGATACCCACACAAATCTTGTCAGGACACAGGGCTGACGACCCTGCCCCGGCAAGCGTCTCGGCAAGGGCAAGTGAGGCTCCCCCGCTGAGATAGCCCAATGGTTGCCTACTGTTTTCGTCCACATTCATTCGCGCCATACATGTGTCGGGCTCAGGGGTGGAGATAAATTCCATCCCCATCACCGTCGCCATATTGCGCTCTGCGTTAATCTTATCTAATATTGTTCCAAAATCCATTATTTAAGCTTGCAAAATACGTAATTCCCAGAAGTCAAAGAAGTTAAAGAAGTTAAGGAAGTTAAAGACAATAGTATTTCCGCATCTATCACGGAGTTTCTAAGATTAGAACATACGTCCTTAACTTCTTTAACTTCCTTAACTTCTTTAACTTCCCTTACTTTCCTTAAACTCAAGTTATTTGAAGAGCGAATACTCCTCTACCTCCCATGCCAAGGCACTGGCTCCAAGGAGGTCTCGCTCACGGTCGTCCAAAGTCGTAATCAGCAGTTTCACCTTGCCACGTAGGTTATGGAATATATGCTGGTCAAAAGATTCCTGTGCGGGGTCGATAAGCCACTTGCCTGCATGATGAATACCTCCTGCAAGAACAATGGCCTCGGGATCCAACTGCGATGCCACGGTAGCCATACTGATACCAAGAACATATCCAGTGCGGCGATATACCTCGATGGCAAGTTCGTCGCCCTGGTTGCAGAATTCGGTGATAATCTTTGGCGAAAGTTTCTCTACATCTCTCATGAGCGATGGCTTGTCGCTTTCTTCCAGCACCTCTTTGGCTGTCATCACGATACCACGGGTAGAAGCATAAGCCTCAAGACATCCCTTCAACCCGCAATTACATTGGCGCCCATTGTCAACGACACAAGTATGCCCAATTTCGCCGGCAAATCCATTAGCTCCGAGATGAGCCTTATTACGGGTGAAAACACAACTTCCAACTCCATGTCCAAGTCCTAACATGATAAAGTCCTTCATACCATGAGCGCACCCGAAAGCATGCTCACCCAACGCCATGACATGACAATCGTTGCCCACCGCCACGGCAAGTCCAAGACGGTCGCGCAGAAGAGCTGCAAGGGGGATAACACCCTTCCATGGCATGTTTGGAGCATTCTCCATGCAGCCAGTCTTGAAGTTGGCACTTGGACAGCTGATGCCGACCGAACGTATAGTCTCGTATCCGCCATTTGTCTCCGCCAAAAACATTATGCTCTCGGCAAGCTTGCTGACATACGAACTGACAGTGGCATACTCGTCAGTTGGGAAATGGTCTCTTGCGATAATATTTCCCCTCAAATCCACAATTGCATACGTGGTAAGTTCCAAACCTATATCAACGCCTACAACGCGTTCTTTCATTTTTGTTGTGTACATAGAACATCTTACTTTGGTAATTACAATCACAAAAGTACGGCTTTTGCCCCTAACTACCAAATTTTAGATAAAAAAAATCGCATTTTCATCTCATTTTTAACATTTTTGCAGATAAGACTACCTTTCTTAGGTATAAAAAAGCAAAAAAAAGTGGTTTATTCAAATATATTTAGTAATTTTGCACCCACATAAGTAAAGAACGAATATATTCGACAACAAGATGAATGTTTTAGAACTAAGTGAACAGGAAATAGGCAGACGCCAGAGTCTGCAGGAA
>CALZYS010000164.1 GCA_945830345.1 uncultured Prevotella sp. | reverse complement strand
AGGCGGGCGGCTTGTATCGCTGCACTGAAATATGTGCAGACGGAGGTGAAGGAGGAGGCTGGAAAATATGCAGTGAAGAAATCTCCGTATGTGTTCGCCCTCGACTCGGTGCTCCACGTGTATGCCGACCTCGACGTGGCCGGTGAGGTGGCCATCGAGCGAT
The DNA here is from genome assembly GCA_945830345.1 of uncultured Prevotella sp. GTDB lineage: Bacteria > Bacteroidota > Bacteroidia > Bacteroidales > Bacteroidaceae > Prevotella. The sequence continues at coordinate 3,979 of CALZYS010000164.1, read as the reverse complement.
ATCAAGCCATGACGAGATGCAAGGACGTGAGCGTGGAGGACCATATCGGTTTTATTCATTATGCCCTCGACAAATGGGGCGAATGGCAGGGTATGGGACAACTGCGCCAGGCGGAAAAGGAACTGACACGCTCGATGTTCACTGCCGAGATTGACCAAAGCGTGAAGAGGTCGGGAGCGGATTTCTGGGTAAAGCTCAACAGGGTGAGAAACGTGGAGACTCTGACCATGAATATCTATAAGGTGGATGTGGATGGCAGCAGAAACTATATGCTGACGAACACCAACGACATGAAGGTGATAAAGTCGAGGATGGCAGAATATCCCTCACAGACAAAGACCGCAAAATTCGGAGGATTACCAAATTATCAGATTGTGAACGACTCCATCAAGGTGGACGGGCTGCAGAGGGGTGTGTATCTCGTGGAGATAGCATCTAATCCTGCCACATCAACAACCCGACAACTGCTATGGGTGAGCGACCTTATGACCATCACCCAGTCGCTGCCGGAAAACAAGATGAGGTTTGTGGTGGTGAATGCCACAAGCGGCCAACCGGTGGGAGGGGCGAAAATCAACGTGAAGCAACTGTCGGCAAAGGCCACGACGGAGACCATCACATGCGACGCAAACGGTGAGGCGATATTCAAAATGAGCAACAAGAGTTCGCTGGAATTCTACACCTACACCGACGACGACAAGGCATGCCTGAAAAGTTCGATATGGAGCGGATTCAACTTCAATGACTCCGACGGCAAGGTGGAGGAGGATGTAACTATCTTCACCGACCGCAGCATCTATCGCCCGGGACAGAAGGTGAAGGTGGCTGCCATCGTATATGCCAAGGACTCATGGACAAAGGCGCACGCCCTCGACGGGAGGAAGATGACGGTGGTGATGCGCGATGCCAACCGCAACATCGTTGACGAAAGGGAGGTGACTACCGACAAATACGGAACGCTGAGCGTGGAATTCAATATCCCGGAAGGAGGAATGTCGGGCAACTACCGAATATCTGCAGGCACAAGCAGCGCAAGAATACGCGTGGAGGAATACAAACGACCTACATTCAAGGTGGAATTTCCCTCTGTAAACACAAGATACCAGGATGGCGACACCCTGAGCATCGAGGCAAAGGCAATGTCGTATGCCGGTGTGCCGGTGCAGGGGGCAAAGGTGAAATACCGCGTGATTCGCCGACCCTCACTATGGTGGTCGCCGTGGTATAGAACCGACGACAGTAATGTGATCATCAAGGAGGAGGAGACAATCACCGACGGCGACGGACAGTTTGACGTTTCCCTGCCGCTCATTCTGCCCGAGGAGAAGGGAACAAGGAGATTCTACAACTTCACCGTGGAAGCCGACGTGACAGACATCAGCGGCGAGACTCACAGCGGAGAGATGAGCATACCGCTCGGAAGCCGACCCACAGCCATCAGCAGCAGTATTGCAGAAAAGGAACTGGGCGACAGCCTGAAGAGCGTGACGGTGTATCTGAAGAACCAGGCGGGCATCAATGTAAACACTCCCGTGAGGATGAGAATAGACGAGGGTGAATGGCTCGAAGGACGCACGATGACTCCTATTGCCCTACCCAAGAAACTGCTCTCGGGCAAGCACTCGCTATATGCATTGTGCGACAGCGACACACTGAGACAGGAGTTTGTCGTGTTCAACCTCAGCGACACACGTCCATGCACCGACACCGACCAGTGGTTCTATCTCTCGGCGGAACGATTTGCCGACAACAACACTCCAGTGACATTCCAGGCAGGATCATCGCGCGACAACGTGCATGTGGTGTATTCAATAATCGCCGGCAACAAGGTGATAGAGAGCGGACACAAGGACATCAGCAACGCTCTCATCAACCGCACATTCAAATACGAGGAAGCATACGGCAACGGTATCCTGCTCACATACGCATGGGTGAAGGACGGAAAGATTATCAACTCGTCGAAAACAATACAACGACCATTGCCCGACAACCATCTGAGGATGAAGTGGACAACATTCCGCGACCGACTCACTCCGGGACAGAAGGAGCAATGGACAATGAGTATTCTTGACGCCGAGGGAAAACCTGCCGACGCCCAACTGATGGCTACGCTCTATGACGCGTCGCTCGACCAGATACTGAAGCACAAATGGAATTTCAACGTGAGCCTTGACTCTCCCCTGCCCTACACCTCATGGGAGACGGCCTTCAGGCAAAAACTGATATTCTCGGCTTCGGCTAAACTGCCAAAGATTAATTTCACACAACTCCAACTGTCGCACTTTGACGAGGAACTGTTCAACTACAACGGTAGGAGATTCACTCGCTTCGCACAGGTGAATATTAGGGGAGCAAAGTTTGCCGCTGCCAAGGCTATGCCTGGCGACGGAAACATGGTGGTTGTGGAGGAGATGGCAATGGCCGACGGTGCCAACATCGAGATGAAGGCCGCCAAGGAGAGCGGGGATGAAGGACAAAACGCCGAGGAGGTAATAAGGGAAAACATGAACGAGACGGCCTTCTTCTACCCAAATATCATTGCCGACAAGAAGGGCAACGCGGTGATATCATTCACACTACCCGAAACGCTCACGTCATGGAGATTTATGGGTGTGGCTCACACTCCCGGAATGGCGTTTGGATTGCTTGAGGACGAGACGGTGGCACAGAAGGAGATTATGGTGCAACCCAACATGCCGCGATTCGTGCGCATAGGCGACAAGACAACTATCGCCGCCAAGATATTCAATACGGGAAATGCCAAGGCACAGGGTGACATACGCATCGAACTGACCGACCCCGAAACGGGAAAGGTGATAATGAGCGAAAGCAAACCATTCGGTGTGGAGCTCAACAAGACTACCGCCGTGACATTCAACTTCGCTCCCACTGACGACACTCCCGCACTCGTGGTATGCAAGATTGTAGCCAACGGAAAGAGCGGCAACGGTAAGGCATTCTCGGATGGCGAACAGCATTACCTGCCCATACTGCCCAACAGGGAGATGGTGACTGAGACGGCTACATTCACACAGACGGACAAGGGGGTGAAGACGGTGGATATCGACAAACTGCTGCCGGTGAGGGACAATACATCACGCCTGACAGTGGAATACACCAACAATCCCGCATGGATGATAGTGCAGGCTCTGCCATCGATTGCCTCTGTAAACGAGAACAACGTTATCGACCAGAGCACATCGCTATATGTCAACATGATAGGCAGGCACATTGCCGAGAGCAACCCGAAGATAAGGACGATGTTCTGCCAGTGGAAGGAGGAGGCACGCAACGGCGGTGAGTCGCTGATGAGCAACCTCAGCAGAAACAGCGAACTGAAGAACTTGCTGCTGAGCGAGACTCCATGGATGGCGGATGCCGACAAGGAGGAGGACATCAAGCGCTCACTGGGCGACTTCTTCGACGACAACACCATGAACGCACGCATCGCATCGGCCATCGACAAAATGGAAAAACTGCAGAACAGCGACGGTTCGTGGAGCTGGTGGAAGGGTATGCAGGGTTCTGCCTACATGACTGCCAACGTGATGCAGACAATAGTACGCATGGAGATGATGGCCGGCGAGAACGAGGACGTGAAAAAGATGAAGAGAGAGGCTTACTCATTCCTCGACAAGGAGATTGTGAAGGAGGTGAAGAGGATGAAGAACGACAAGACGCCATATTTCTCGTCGCTCCACCTGCAATACCTATATACCAATGCCATCGACGGACGCCAACTGCAGGGTGACGTCAAGGCAGCGGCGGATTATCTCATATCTCTGATGAAGAAGGAGATAAAGACGCAGTCGATATATGACAAGGCAATGACCGCCGTGGTGCTCGCCCGCAACGGTGAGCGCAGACTTGCATCCGAATATGTGAAGAGCCTCAAGGAATATACCACCTACAAGGAGGATATGGGCAGATACTTCGAGACACAGCGCGCGGGATATTCGTGGTGTGACTACCGCATACC
>CALZYS010000163.1 GCA_945830345.1 uncultured Prevotella sp. | reverse complement strand
GCATAGCCCTTGCCTGTGGCATACTCACGATGGATGATGTACTCGTTTCTTGCCCATATATATGCCAGGGAGAGCACGCAGGCAAGCGAGTTCTCGTCATTGTAACTGAGGATGCTGGTGTTCTCGTCGTGTGCAAGTTCAATGGCACGCTCCACTGCCTGCTCATTGCCGGAGACAGTGGCGTTGATAAGATTCTTGGAATTGATGATAGTCTTGGCTATGGCATCCCACGACGTTGCCTTTATGGCATTGTTCATCTCATCCGCCACCTCCTTGTTGGGAATATAGCATTCCTGGGTTTCAAAGTCGTATGCAAGGTAGCCGAGATGAATCATCACGGTGAGCACGTCGTTCTTGCTTCTCACGATGTGCATATCGTTGAGGAACTCAGTCGTATCCACATCCACACGCTCACCTGCAAGCATACGTATGATGTCATCCTTCAGTCCCTCGAAATTCATCTGGATATAGGTGATTACAGAGTCGTATGCACCTGTGGTTGTCCAGTAGCTGCCATACTCTTCATTCCTGATAGCCTTGAACACCGAATAAGGATTGAACATGCGTGAAGCCCTTCCTATGCGATAGCCGTCATACCAGCGTTCCATTTCGTGCAAGTCCATTTCGTGTTTCTCGCATAACGCCTCCACTTCCTCGTGGGTGAAGCCCAAGTCCTTAGCCATTTTACCTGGACGTATCATCGAATATTCGCAAAAGTTGTTCAGTGCAGACTCAGTGTTGTATCTCTTTATGGGCAAGATGCCTGTGAGATAAGCTCCGGCAAAGACTTCATCTGAGTCTTGGGTCTTGAACAAGCGGCGAAGAAGCATGACATACTCGTCCAAGATGGTGGGAACGACAGTAGAAGGGTCGCCCTTCATCTTCTGGCGGTCTGGAAACTCGCGGCAGATGGCATCCCACTCGTCGATGATGAAAAAGAACTTTTCACCTGTATCTTGGTGGATGGCTGCAAGGGTATCCATAAGATCTGCACCATTCTTATACTTCACATCTGGAAATGCATCCTTTAACTCATAAATAATCTCAGATTGTATCTCCCGAACAATATTAACCCTGAGTTCTGGTCGAGCAGTGAATGACGTCACATCAAGATATATTACAATGTAGCGGTTGAGATGTGTTTCAAACGACTTGTCCTTTTCTACTTTCAGTCCAGTAAACAGTTCGCGAGAGTCGCACGACTTGTCATAATAGGCACACAGCATCTTTGCCGCCATCGACTTTCCAAAACGTCGGCAGCGGGTAACGCAACTGTAGCGGCTCTCGGAGTTGAGAGTGTCGTTGATGAATGGTATCAACGATGTCTTGTCAATATACTCATTGCTCACTATGTCTCGGAAAGCATTATTACCTTTGTTGATGTATGTACCCATAGATTTTCAAGTATGTTGCAGGAGTGATTAGCCTGTAAACCGTTGCAAAGTTAAGGAATTAATTTGGATTCACCAAACATTTAACCGTTTTTTGCTATAAATAAGGCGTCGTTAATCATTTCTTCACCTTCTTGATGCTATACCCTATCTTCTTGAATGCCGACTCGAAGTCGGTGTAGGTGGTTTTCCTGCCATCATATACGATGGATTGTAATGGGGACGACAGACAAAAAAATGCAGGAAATTAACATTATTTCTATATTTAAACTTATTTTCCTTAGTCTTATATAATAAATAATGTGTACATTTGCAGCATTATTAAAAAAATTGAATGATAATGAGAAGAAATACTATCAACAAATGGCTGCCTGTTTTTGCTGTCCTTGCATATATCGTTTCTGCTGACGCGCAGGTGGCGTTTAGATATAAGGGAGAAACTATACATACCGACAAGCACTGCCTGCTTGTGGATGACAGCAAGAAGGGAAAGGAGAAGGACTTCCTTTTCTCGTCAGTAATTGACGCATTGAAGTTTGCTGACAATAACTGTGGCTCTGATACTCTCTGGACAGAGATTTACATCACTCCCTCGGTATATTGGATAGATAATCCTGACGACGAGGCTATCAGGAGGCCAAAGCCGGGAGAGGGAATCCCATACGCCATGGAGGTGAAGGCAAACAGGCTGAGACTCATCGGACTTGGCGATAGTGCCGAGGACGTAGTGCTAGCGTGCAACCGTGGGCAGACCCAGGGAGCCGACGGCAACTTCACCATGTTCCATTTTCTTGGGAGTCACGTAGAGGCTGCCAACATCACCTTCGGCAACTACTGCAATGTTGACCTTGTATATCCCAAGGACAGGAGCAAGGACAGAAAGCGCAGAAAGAATGCCATCGTGCAGGCTCAGATAGCCATTTGCGAGGGCGACCACTACCGTCTTGACAACTGTCGATTCATCTCCCGACTGAATCTCTGCCCATTCGTAGGGGCAAGGCATACGACATTCAACAACTGCTATTTTGAATGTACCGACGATGCCTTGTGCGGTTCGGGCATATATAACAAATGCCGCTTTACGCTGTTCAGTAGCAAACCCTTCTATACTACCGACCATGAGGTAGGCGCCATATTCCGAGATTGCGATATCCACAGCAAAACCACTGGCACGCAATATCTCACTAAGGTTAGCGGGCCTGTGACATTGGAGAACTGCCGATGGACAAGTGATGACCCTGCACTGAAGATCGAATGGTGCAAGCGTCCCGACCCTCGTCATCTCTGCACGATGAAGGATTGCACGCTCAACGGCAAGCCCCTCATCCTGCCCACTCCAACGGAACCACTGCCTTTGCAGTTGCCACCCTTTGCCATACAAATACAGACGGACATCATTCCGGGAGGATGGACATTGGATTGTCATAAACCCAAGGATACAATGGATTACGACTGGCAGGCTGACAACACCCGACCCTCGTGGGGGTATGCCGAGGGAGTGGATGGAGCCGAAGGAACATGGGGAATGGTGCAGTTGCAGAAAGGTGCGAGAATGATGTTCACTCCCAAGGACGAGAATGCTAAAGTAGGCAATCAGGATTGTGTCGTCACGCTCGACCCTTGCAAGACAGGAGGTCAGGGATTTGGCTCTGCCACAGGTCAGTATCTTGACATCTGCATCAAGTTTGACACCCGCTCACTCACTGGCTACGGCATACGATTTGTACGCACCCCCGACTACGACCATGCAGTTGAGATATGCCTTGTGGAATATTCCGATGGAGTTATCCGTAAGATTTCCACACCCGAGCGATGCGACATATTTAAACGAGGATGCCGTGTGGAACTGTCCGCCCGTGGAGATACGATAACTGCCAAGGTGACAAACTCCAATTATCCTGACATCACCCATACCCTAACATCGAAGATGTCCTCCCCCACAACATTCGGAGGATTCTATCTGCAACATACGGGAAGCACGGGGGCATCGGCAACAGTTATAAAGTCAATAATGATTAAGTGATAAAGATGAAAGAACTATTATTAGTATGTATAGGCAGCTTCTTCGGAGGCGGAATGAGATACCTTGTGGCATTGCTTCACGAGAGACTCACAGGTCCATCGGCAGTGGCATACGGTTCGTTTCCATGGGCGACATTCGCTGTTAACGTCATAGGATGCCTGCTCATTGGGTTGTTCACTGGTATAGCGGCATCAGGCCATTTGCCGGCACAGTGGAAGTTAGTGCTCATAACCGGATTCTGCGGAGGCTTCACCACCTTCTCTACATTCATGAACGAGAACTACCTGCTTGGCAAAGACCACTTGCTGATGCTCGCCATATACACCTTGGCAAGCCTCGCTCTTGGAATGGCTGCACTCGTTGTGGGATATAAAATTGCAGAAACATTATCATAAAAATGGAAAAAATATCAGAACAAACAACAACGCCAATCGGCGAGAATGAGGAAACAGTAATAAGCGAGAGACAGGAGACGGTACTCAACTATCTCAAGGAACACGGGATTCCTTTCACTTGCTATAACCACCCTGAGGGAAAGACCATCGAGGAGGCAAAGATGTGGTGGAAGGATGACGGCAGTGTGCACTGCAAGAACCTCTTCTTCCGCAACCATAAGGGCAACAGGCATTATCTCGTGTGCTTCCACTGCGACCACGACCTCGACATTCATTACCTTGAGCACCGCCTAAAGGAGTCACTCGTGGCACAAGGGTTGCCCTCCTGCGGCAAACTGTCGTTTGCCTCGCCCGAACGCATGATGAGATACCTTGGACTTG